>JADGNS010000707.1 GCA_017883355.1 Candidatus Solibacter sp. | reverse complement strand
CGATCCGAGCGAAGCTCGGACGCCGCTTCCTCCGCCCGCCACCCGCGCCAACGCATGAATCCTGTCCTCCGGCCTCTCCTGGCGTTTCCCCGTCCCTTCCTCCGCGCGTCCGCGTCAGAATGTGCTCTCTCCGGAAACCTATCTTTATTCCGCAACTATGAGGTTATCCGCAGCCCCATAGAAACTTCTGGCCGCCGACGAACGCCGATGAAACACAAACTGCTTGTCCGTGTTATCCGGGTTCCTCCGTGGCTAATGTGCTCTGCCTACTGAGGGCCGCGGCGGCCCCCAGAGGCGGCTACCAGGCGGCCGGGCATGTCGGCCAGCGCGTAGCCCATCACCGCGAGGGCGGCCACGTTCTTGCGGAAATCTTCGGGGTTCACCTTGTCCAGGGTGTCGGCCTCGGTGTGGTGCCAGTCGAAGTAGTGCGTGCCGACGGTGCGCTCGCCCAGGCCGGGAACGCCATCGCGGAGCAGCGGACCGATATCGCTGCCACCGCCGCCGCCGGTGATTTCGCCGGCGCCGACGCGGTCCAGCAGTTTGCCGATCTGCTGCAACATGGTCATGGAGGGGGCATCCACGCCGGCGCCGAATCCGCGGGGAGCCTCGGCGCCGCCATCCATTTCGATGGCCGCGGCGTGGTTCTTGATCTGATCGCCGACAAAGTCGCGATAGGCCACGCCTCCGCGCCCGCCATTTTCCTCATTGACCCAAAAGGCCACGCGGATAGTGCGGCGCGGCTGCAGGCCCAGTTTCTTCATGAGCGCGACGGCTTGCAGGCAGGCGACGATGGATGCGCCGTCGTCCTGCGCGCCCTGACCGACGTCCCAGGAATCGATGTGGCCGCCCATCACGACCACCTCTTCGGGGTGCTCGCGGCCGGGGATTTCGCCGATCACGTCGCCGCTGTCGGCATCGGGGAGGGTCTGCGCGGCCATTTCCAGGTGGACCTTGACGGGCACGCCATCGGCGACCAGGCGGGCGATCATCATGGCGTCCTCGGGCGAGACGGCGGCAGCGGGGATCTTGGGCTGGGTCTCGTCGTAATTCATTTCGCCGGTGTGGGGGATCTGCATGGCGAGCGGGGTGGCGGAGCGGACCAGGGCGGCGACGGCGCCAAACTCGGCGGCGCGGGAGGCGCCGGTGGAACGATAGACGCGGGTGGGGCCGTAGCCGCGGTACTCCTCGTTATAGAGCACGATTTTGCCCTGGATCCGGGCGCGCCCCAGTTTGGCGAGCTCCTCGAAAGTGGCGACGGCCACCACGTCGGCGGTGATGCCGCCCGGCGGCGTACCGATGCTCATGCCGAGGCCGAGCATGCGCAGCGGCCGGTCCAGGGGCGTCAACATGCGCGCCGATTCCGCGCCGCGCACCCAATGAGGCACCTTGGCGGGAATCACGCGTACGTTGCTCAGCCCGGCGGCCTTCATGGTGTCCACGCTCCAGGCGATGGCTTTCTCCAGACCGGGCGATCCGCTCAAGCGATTACCGATGCGATAGCAGAGATACGTCAGGCGGTTGTAGCCTTCGGTATCGGCCAGCGCGGCGTCGATGAGTTTATCCGCCGTGGCGCGATATTGTTCGGTGAGGTCCGCCGCGTAGGAAGCGCCGCCGGCCACCAGGACGGCCAGGGAAATCGCCAGAATGCGCCTGATCATAAAGGACACTATCGCACAAACGGCAGGTAGGCCGGCACGCGCTTGCGGTACTCGAAGAAGCGCTCGCCGAAGCGCGATGCCAGCAGAGCGTCCTCGGTGCGCACGCGAATCTCCGTCCCGGCGACGAAAAGTGCCAGGGACAGCAAAGCCCAGTGCCAGGGCGTGAACAAAAAGAGGGTGCAGGCCAGAATCGCCAGCAGCGAGGTGTAGATGGGGTGGCGCACGATGGCGTAAGGGCCGCTGGTGACCAGTTCGTGATCTTCGTACAACCCGGCGTTGACGCGGAACTGGCGGCCGAGATGGCGCACGGCGGTCCACGAGAGGATGCCCGCGATGGGCCCGCAAACGACGACGCCGGCCATGCGCCACCACTCGACCGGCGAGTCCGCGGGCAGGCGGCAGGCGAAGGCTATGAAGATCGCCAGGCACTCCAGGGACAGGCCGGCAAGCGTGGGACCCATGGCAGTGATAGAAGGCCGCTTCTGGATGTGCGGCGCCCGGAAAATAAATGGGTAAGCCCAGGCGAACCAGGACAGCATGAGAACCACCCAACCAAGCAATATCATCTCGCGCCTCAGGGTATCACGATGACTTTGCCGAACTGTTCCTTGTTTTCCAGATAGCCATGCGCCGCGCCGATTTCGGCCAGCGGGAAGACGCGATCCACCACCGGTTTCAGTTGCTTGCGGAAGACGAATTTCAGTACCTGGTGCAACTCACCCATAGTGCCCATGAACGACCCCAGCAGGCTCCACTGCTTGCTGAAGAGGAAGCGCAGATCGAGCCGGGCGTCGAAACCGGTAGTGGCGCCGCAGGTCACCAGCCGTCCCGCGGGAGCGAGCGATTCCAGGCTCTTGGGCCAGGTGGCCACGCCCACATGCTCCACCACCACGTCCACGCCGCGCTTGCCGGTGATCTTCCGGACCTCGCCCGAAATATCCTGCTGGTAGTGATCGATGACGTGGTCGGCGCCGAGTTCGCGCGCCTTGGCGAGTTTGGCCGCGCCGCCCGCGGTGGCGATCACGCGGCACTGGAAGAGCTTGGCGATCTGGATGGCGGCGGAGCCCACGCCGCTGGATGCCGACAGCACCAGGACGTCCTCGCCGGGCTGGAGTTTGGCGCGCGCCATGAGCATGTGCCAGGCGGTGAGGAAGACCAGCGGGGTGGCGGCGGCACTCTCGAAGCTCATGTCGTCGGGGATCTGGATGGCGCTGTACTCCGGCGCGGCGAGCAGTTCGGCATTGCCGCCATCGATGGCGTAGCCGAACATGGTGAAGCGGCGGCAGAAGTTGTCGTTGCCCAGCAGGCACTGCTCGCACTGGCGGCAACTCTGCCCGGGCGAGAGCAGCACGCGCCAGCCCGGCTTGACGCGCTCGCAGAGTTCGCCGGCCTCGACGACTTCGCCAGAGATATCGCTGCCCAGGATGTGCGGCATGGGAAACTTCATGCCCGGAATGCCGGCGCGGACGAAAAGATCCAGATGGTTGAGCGCGCAGGCGCGGACGCGGACGAGGATCTGGTTGGCTTTGATTTTGGGCTCCGGCACGTCCTCATTGACAAGCACTTCGGGACCGCCATGCTGGTGAATCCGGGCTGCCTTCATGAGGAAAGCCTAGCACGACGGGGACGCGCTTTCACGATTGTCGCGGGCTCGTCAGGAGGCCCGAAAGCGGCGAAAGTCCGCTTCGAGGGCGCGCCGCGACAGATCGCCACTAGATGCGCCCATGCTTCTGGCGAGATCGTCGGGAATCTGAACGGTGAGTTCCATGCTCTCCTACGCTACCGTGCCGAAGGGACGAACTCAACCAATATTGCTCGAGCGGTGATACTTTTCACGCTTCTCTCCTAGGAATTCGGCGAATCGGCGATGAAGAAGCCATCGATTCGGTGCTCATGTTTCCACGAGAACAACGCTTGCGGCCAGCGCCGCCTTTCGCAAGTCTCCGTCGAGAGTGGCGAGGGGCAGGCCGGTCCGTTCGGCGAGCTCCAGATAAACGGCATCGTAAACTGTGAGGTGATGCCTGGTGGCCACTCGGATCACGGCATCCCAGGCGGCCGGAGCGTGAGGTGGCTCGATGCGGATCGGCAGCGCCGCCAAATCGCGAGCAAACCGGGCGACCCGTTCGAGATCGATCCGGCTTCGGCGCACGGCCATGATGAGGCCATTCATCACTTCGGTAGGCCAGTGAGCGGGTACCAGAGCAGGTTCGCTGCGCGAAGACGCTCAAGCAGAGCC
>JADGNS010000706.1 GCA_017883355.1 Candidatus Solibacter sp. | reverse complement strand
GAACTCGGCACACCGGCCAGCGCCACTACCATCGAAGGCACGCAGGTTCGAGAACTCGCGCTCGGCACGCGCAACTATGAACAACTCGTGGCGCTGATGCCCGGCGTGGCGTCCAACGCGACGGATGAACTCTTCGTCGGCAACTCCGTCCCCGGCGGCACGGCGAACACCGTCCCGTTTTCCGTGAACGGCGCCCGCACCTCCGCCAATAACTGGACGGTAGACGGCGCCGATAACGTGGACCGCGGCAGCAACCTGACACTCCAGACGTTCCCCAGTGTCGATGCCATTGCGCAATTCAAGGTGGAGCGCAGCCTCTACACGGCCGATAGCGGCCGCGCGGGCGGCGGCCAGATCAATGTCGTCACCAAAGGCGGAACCAGTCAGTTCCACGGCGGCTTCTACGAGTTCTTCCGCAACGACAGATTGAATGCCAACACCTGGAGCAACAACGCCAACAAGGCGAACCTGTACGACAGCGCCAGCCCCTTCAACAATTGCGGCACCAATTTCACCAGCACCTGTTACGCGAGGATCCCGCCGGTGCGCTGGAACAATTTCGGTTTCACCATCGGCGGTCCCGTGTCTTTCCTGGGCTACAACAAGGAAAAGAATAAGACTTTCTTCTTCTACTCCCAGGAGTGGCGCAAAATCATCAACTACAACACCTTCAACCCGGTGCTGCCGACCAAGGCGATGCTCACCGGTACGCTGATCCAGCCGGTCTGCCTCACCAACACCACCGGTTGCCCGACGGGTTCCGCACCCGTCACGCAGATCCCCGCCAATCTGATCAATGCCAATTCGGCGGCGTATATCAAGGACATCGTCAGCAAGTTGCCTCTACAGGACGGCACTACCACGACGGCCACCACGTCGGGATTCTTCCCGGTCAAGAACATATTCAACAGCCGCCAGGAAATGTTCCGCATCGATCACCGCATCAATGAGCGGTTCAATCTCTGGGGCCGCGTCACTATCGACGACATGCCGACCACCGAATCCGGCGGGTTGTTCAGCCAGTCGAGCGTGCCCAATATGGCCATCACCGAAACCAATTCGCCCGGACGAGGCCTGGTGCTTCACTCCATCAACATCATCCGCCCGAGTATCGTCAACGATGCCGCATTCAATTTCTCGCAAAGCGCGATTCTCACCGTGCCCGTCGGACTCTCGGCCAGGGTCAACAGTCCGGACATCAACCCCAAGACCCCGTTCCCGAATCCCGAGGGCGTGGTGCCCACCGTGACCATGACCAGCGGGCCGAGCCTCAATGGCGCCGGACCTTACACCGATTACAACCGCAACTATGCCTGGAGCGAAGCCCTGACCTGGATCAAGGGACGCCACGTGGTGAAGTTCGGCTACAGCGGGAACAAATATAACAAAACCGAGAACGCCAACAGCGGCCAGGGAACGTTCGCTTTCACCAATGCGGGCGCTCCCACCGGAACCACGGCCTTCCAGCAGTCCTGGACCAACTTCCTGCTGGGTAACGTCACCACCTTCACCCAGCCCTCACAGGACCTCACGCCGGATGTCTGGGCGATGCAGCACGAACTGTACGCGCAGGACGATTTCAAAGTAAGCCCGCGCCTGACGCTGTACCTGGGTATGCGCTGGTCGTTCTTCGGCCAGCCCATCGATACCAACGGGCAGATGTCCACCTTCGATCCCGCTTCCTACGATCCGGCCAAGGCGCCCAAGATCGATCCCACCAACGGAAGGGTGATTGCCGGCACCGTCGGCTGGCAAACCAACGGCATCATCGTTGGCGGCAAGAACTCGCCCTACGGCGGCAGAATCTCCAACAACAACTACCGCAATTTCGCGCCGCGCATCGGTCTGGCGTGGGATCCCTTCGGCACCGGCAAGACTTCCATCCGCGCCGGATACGGAATCTACCACGACGCCACCCTCTTCGGCACCTACGAGCAGAACATGTTTGCCAATCCGCCGTTCGTCGCCAGCATCGTTTATACCAACACCAGCTTCAACGACGTGTCATCGGGCACGGCAGGCATCGATCCCCTGGGGCCGAACGGCACCTCGGTGCTCGCTCCCCGCGGCACCCAGGTCCCGGCCAGGACTCCGTACACGCAGCAATGGAGCTTCAACATCCAGCGTCAGCTTCCCGCGGGCACCGTGCTCGAGGTCGGCTATTTCGGATCCAAGGGCACCCACCTGCTGGGCGCCATCGATATGAACGCGGTCCGTCCCGGAGTGGCTCTCGCCGCCGGTTTGCACCAGCCAAACGGCAATACGGTCTTCACCTCGGCGGACTGGCCCAATATCAACGCCGTCCGCCCGTACAGGGGCTTCAACGCTTTCACCTCCATCCAGTCGGCGTTCGATTCCAACTATCACTCCCTGCAGACGAACCTTCGCAAGAGCTTTGGCGCGGCGGGCCTGATCGGCGTCGCGTACACTTACTCGAAGACCCTCACCGACAACGGTTCCGACCGCAGCAACGCCGCGCAAAACACTTACAACTGGCATGATGGCGAGTACGGCCCCGCGCCCACCGACCGTACTCATGTCCTGACCATGAATTACGTCTACACGCTGCCGTTCTTCGGCCACGGCCGCTCGCTGCTGAACAGCGGTCTCGGCGGCTGGCAGGTTTCCGGCATCCTCTCGACTTACACCGGGCAGCCGTCCACGGTCACCACCGCCAGCGTCGATCCCGCCGGCCTGGGTATCGGGAATGGCGGACCGTCCAGCATACGGCCGGATCAGGTCTGCAACGCCAACGTTGACGCACCGCATACGTATGGCGGATCCGTGCAGAGTGCCGCGCAGGGTCTTGCCTGGTTCAACAGCGCCTGCTTCGCAGCGGTGCCGCAGGGTGTGGTGCGTCCGGGCAACGCCGGCCGCTACACGGTTCGCGGCCCCGGCTTCTTCAACCTCGATGCTTCCCTCATGAAGAACTTCAATATCAGCAGGGAAGGCCGCTTCAAACTCCAGGTTCGCGCCGAGACCTTCAACACGCTGAACTGGGTCAATCCGAGCTCCATCTCCACTGGGGCCACTGCCACCACTTTCGGGCAGGTGAGCGGTTTCCGTGCCGCACGCCGTATCCAACTGGCCGCCAAGATCAACTTCTGAGTCCGCGTGGGACAGACCGGTTTATCCCGACGGTCTGTCCCACTCGTCTAATTCAACGGTGGGCTACCACGCTTTCCACGATTTCAAATGGGATCGCGGGTAGCATGCCCAGGGGGACACGGCGCCGCGCCGCAGGCTGCTTGGCATCCGGATTGGCGGCGCGGTCCATGTACGCATCGACAATCAAGTTCCCTTTCAAGCCCGCTTTGACCTTGGCCGCGTCGGCGCGCAGAACGATCGCCACGCCGTCGCGGACGGTCTCCACCTCCTGAATAGCGATGCCCTCCGGCGGTTGGTTGAGTTCCAGCCGGATGGTATCGGCCAGGCGCGGGGCGTTGAGTACAACCCGCACCGCGACGACGCCACCGCGCGGCAACTTGACGGCGGTTTCCGGTTCGATCTTAAATGCCGCGCGCGCGTTGGGCCGCGGCACTCCGGTGACCTCGGCCAGCCATTCCTTGGCCGGCACCAGATGGTGGTAGTAGAAGGCCTGCATCATGTCCTCAGCCGGGACACCGGCGCGGCGCACGTCGCGGCCGGCGATGGTGGCGCGGCCCTCGAGCGCGAGGCTGCGCGGACCTTCGGGGCGCGGCGGCATGGTCAAGGTGAGGCGGACGCTCTCCGCGTTGCCCGGAATGATGCCGCCGCTCATGATGAATCCGGCGGGCGCATCCTTTAACTGGAGCGCGATGTCACCGGCGAACCCGTCGCGGCGCAGGGCGTAGACCGTCACCGGGATGGTAGCGCCTGCGCGCGCGTTGAGGCTGGAGGGCACCACGCGCAATTC
>JADGNS010000705.1 GCA_017883355.1 Candidatus Solibacter sp. | reverse complement strand
GCCCGGTTGAAGTCCGTCGCCGACGGAGTGCTGGCAGGCGAGGTGCCGGAGCATGCGATTCCGGAGATCGCGAGGATGCTGAGGAGCCGGATCGGATTTCTCAGGACGAGGCCGGAACTCTCGAAAGCGTTCTGAAGGGCATCACCACCGGAACGCAGTCGAGCCAGAGTTGTCGCATTCGGGCGGAGGACTATTCAGACCCAGGTATCCCCACCCGTCATGCTGCATCAAATCCCGAAGGCGCCGACGAAGTGCCGAAGGCGTTTTCAAATCCAGGTCAGCCGTACGCGCAAATCACAGACTGTTGGAGCGGTCGTGACGCCACTGGGCTAGTCCAGGACTAGCACCCCCGGCCCTGTCGTACCATCTAATCTATGTATCTGCGACAGGGTGCCCTCTCTGTGTTCCTGGCGGCAGTGGCGGGCGCGCAGCCGGCTCACCTATTTGATCGCCTTCAGTGGCGCATGATCGGCCCGTTCCGCGGTGGTCGCGCGGTCGCCGTCGCCGGCGTCCCCGGCGATCCCGCCACGTTCTACTTCGGATCGGTCGGCGGTGGCGTCTGGAAAACCATGGACGCCGGCATGGTCTGGACTCCGCTCTTCGACCGTCAGCCCGCCCCTTCCATCGGCGCCATTGCCGTCGCGCCCTCCATGCCCAACGTCGTCTACGCCGGTACTGGTGAAGCCGATATCCGCTCGCAGATCGGCTTCGGCGATGGCATCTACAAGTCCACCGACGCTGGCCAGACGTGGACCAACGTCGGCCTCCGCGATACCCGGCAGGTTTCGAAAATCGTTATCGATCCGCGCGATCCCAACACCGTGTTCGTCGCAGCCCTCGGCCATGTGTATGGCCCCAACCCCGAACGCGGCGTCTTCCGCTCCACCGATGGAGGCAATCACTGGACCAAGGTCCTCTACGAAGGTCCGGATCTCGGCGCGGCAGACCTCGTCCTCGCTCCCGGCACCTCCACACTCTATGCCACGCTCTGGAACGCCAAACGGCCGCCCTGGAGCCAGTACGCGCCCGTCGAAGGCCCCGGCAGCGGACTGTACCGCTCTACCGATGGCGGCGAGCATTGGACGCACCTGACTGGCCGCGGCCTGCCCGATGGCCAGTGGGGCCGTGCGGGCGTTGCGGCTGCGCCCGGCGGCAAGCGCGTCTACGCCCTGATCGATGCCAAGGACTCCAGCGGCCTCTACCGCTCAGAGGATGGCGGCGAATCCTGGACGCGCTCCTGCGCCGACAAGCGCCTCACCGAGCGCTCCTGGTATTTCAGCAATGTCACTGTGGACCCGAACCACCCCGACACCCTGTTCATCCCCAACGTCGCCTTGTTCCGCTCCACCGACAGCGGCCAGACCTTCAGCGTTTTCAAAGGCGCGCCGGGCGGCGACGATTATCACATCCTGTGGATCGACCCCGCCGAATCGCGGCGCATGCTGTTGGGCTCCGACCAGGGCACCAACGTCAGCCTGAACGGCGGGCAAACCTGGAGCACTTGGTTCAATCAGCCAACCGCCCAGATGTATCACGTCACCACCGATAATCAATTCCCGTACGTCGTCTATGGCTCCCAGCAGGACAGCGGAACCGCCGCCGTGCCCAGCCGCACAAACCACGGCGAGATCGATGCGCGCGACTGGTTCGCCGTGGGCGGCGCCGAAGCCGGATACATCGCGGTGGATCCCAAGGATCCTGACATTTTCTTTGTCGGCGACACCTACGGCACGCTCAGCCGCTTCGACCGGCGCACCGGGCAGTCCCACACCATCACGCCCTGGCTCCTGCGCGAGGGCGGATTCGCCGGCAGCCTCAACGTGCAGAAGTACCGCTTCTCCTGGACGTCGCCCCTGGTGTTTTCGCCGCAGGATCCCAACACCCTGTATTTCGGTGCGCAGAAGTTGCTCAAGACCACCGACGGCGGCCTGCGCTGGCAGGAGATCAGCCGCGATCTGACCGGCGACACGCGCCCGGACCGCACTCCCATCGCCGCGCCGGTCACCGCCGAAAACGCCATGGCCGCAGGTTTCGGCGTGATCTACGCCATCGCGCCATCGCCGCTCCAGAGTGGCCAGATTTGGGTGGGCACCGATACCGGCCTGATTCACCTCACGCGCGACGGCGGCCAACACTGGGATAACGTCACGCCTCACGGCCTCCCGCGGTGGAGCCGCGTCACGCAGATCGAAGCCTCGCATTTCGACCCCGCCGAGGCCTACGCCACCGTGGATCGCCACCGTCTGGATGACTACCGGCCGTACCTGTACCGCACGCGCGATTACGGAAAGACGTGGACGCTCGCCGTAGATGGCCTCGCCGAGCCCGCCTACCTCAACGGCGTCCGCGAAGATCCCGCGCGCCGCGGCCTGCTCTACGCCGCCACCGAGCGCAACGTGGCGGTCTCCTTCGATGACGGCGGCCACTGGCAATCGCTCCAGTTGAACATGCCGGCCTGCTCCGTACGCGACCTGGTGGTGCATGGCGACGACGTGGTAATTGCCACGTTCGGTCGCGGGTTCTGGATACTGGACAACGCTTCGCCGTTGCGCCAGATCGGCGCCCCCAGCGCGGCAGACACGTTTCTCTACAAGCCCGCGCAGGCCGTCCGCATCAGTTCCGACGAATACTCCGGAACGCCCTTCCCGCCGGAGGAGCCCAAGGCGAACAATCCGCCCGCGGGCATCGCCATCGATTATTACCTCCGCGCGCCGGCCGCGGAAGTTTCCCTCGAGATTCTGGACGCTGCGGGCAAGACGGTCCGCAAATACTCCAGCACGGACGCCCCGCCTGCCCCACGCAAACCCGGCGCAATTGCGGACTCCTGGTTCGCACCTCCGGCGAAGCTCGGCGTGACCGCGGGAATGACCCGCTTCTATTGGGACCTGCGCTATGCGCTGAACGGCTTCGAAGGTTACAACGATAACGGCAATCCGTTCGTCGGCCCGCTGGTGCTGCCGGGCGCATACCAGGTTCGCCTGACAGCCGATGGCAGGAGTTACACCCAGCCATTGCAGGTCGCCATGGACCCGCGTTCCAAGGCCACGGCGGCGGACCTTTCCAAACAGCTCGAACTGAGCCTGGCAATCGCCGGCACACTGGGACAGGCCGCCGAAGCGCGCAAGCACACCGCCGACAACGCGCTTCTATCGAAGCTGGCCTCGATTACCGCGGACCTGACCACTCTCCTAGCCGTCGCCGAGAGCGCCGATCGGACGCCGCCGGACGCCGCCTTCCAGGCCTTCGAGCAGTCCCGCGGTGCCCTCGCCGCGCTCTTCCCCGCCGCTCCCCGGTAGGGCAGGCTCGGACGGTTGGCAGGGGACGGAAGGCCTCTTCGTGCCGGACATCGCGAAACATGAGAACCGACTCACCTTCGCCATCAACTGGCGGATGTGAGGTCTCGATTTTCCACGAGCCCGACCTACGGTCGCGGCCAATGCCTGATGCTTGACGGGAAAACCGCGTTCCTATCTGCCCCGCAAACGCTGTATAGCTGTTGAGCACAGCCCATCGCACAGGAATCTGCCACTGCGGTCGAAGATACGCCGTCGGACCAGTGCCGGGAAATCGGCCAGCCTAGCCGCAGGGAGCTGGACAGCCGGAGGGCTGATCTCCCAGAAGGCGACTGTACCGGCCAATCCTTACCCAATTTAATGCGGAGGCGCGGCGGGTCGTTCAAGACCACGCACGACCATTCTGCACAATGAAACTGCGTACAGCAAGAGGTTTTTGCGCCAACCTCTGGGGCTCCGGCCAGACTGAGCTTCTTGCCGCTTTCAGGGGAGGATAGATCGAACGAAAAGAAGAAATGAAGCCCGATCCATCGGACGATGAGCGCTTCGTCTAACGGATGCCCCCACTCAGGACATTGGCCGGTATAAAACGACTTGGGGGGCG
>JADGNS010000704.1 GCA_017883355.1 Candidatus Solibacter sp. | reverse complement strand
ACCGAGAACAAGTACACGTTCCCCGTGCTGCCGGCCAGCGGGTACGTGGCCAAACTGGTCCCGGAATTGAGTATTCCCCGCAACTGGATCGTGGATGCCGATGGCGTGCTCAAGATGGAGCGAATCGGCTTCGGGAACGGCGACGACAAGTGGGTTGACGAAATGGTCGGGGTGATGGAGAAGGCCCGTCCCAAGTAGCCTGCTGCTGTCCCGTCTGTCGCGAAATCCCCTCCGAATCGGCCGTGGCCGACGACGAGAAGCACGAATACTGCTACGCCTGCTACACCGGCGACTACCCCACCGAACTGGTCAACATCGAGGAACTGATCGCCGCCCGCCAGAAGAGGAAATAGGTCCCGATCTTGCACGTCTTCGTCTGCCACGCTTCTGAAGATAAGCCCCGGGTTCGGGAACTCTGCGACCGCCTGCGGGCCGATGGCTTCGAGCCCTGGCTGGATGAGGAACGTCTGCTCCCCGGGCAAGACTGGGAGGCGGAACTGACCGCTGCGGTTGGGGCGTCGGATGCCGTGATCGTCTGCGTATCCGCGGCTTCCGTTGGCAAGGCCGGATATGTGCAGAAGGAACTCCGCCGCGTTCTTGACGCGGCCGAGTATCAGCCGGAGGGCCGCATTTTCATAATCCCGGTGCGTTTGGAATCGTGCCCGTTACCAACTCGCTTGCGCCAGTGGCAGTACGCCGATCTCTTTGTGGAAGGCGGGTACGAGCGTCTGCGTGCCGCCCTGACCGCGCGCGCTGAGGGACGCGACGGCGCGGCCATGCTCACACCCCCGTCTCAGGCTGAGATGCGATCCGTCAAATCGCCCTATATCCGGCGGGTGACAATCGCGGCAGCCTTGCTGCTTGTCATCGCGGCGGTGGCCGCTGTGGCGACACACTTCACGAACCGCACCCGCGGTCCGGAACTGGGATCCGTATCACCGCCGCCCGTTAATCCAGCGACGAAGGCAGAGCCCGTGCCTGCGGGAATGGTGCTTATTCCAGGCGGCCGGTTCCTGATGGGCCGGAACGGCTTTTCGGATCCAACCGCCTCGCCCGCCTATGAGGTCCCCTTGCCGGCGTTCTACCTCGATCGCACACCAGTTACCAACGCTCGCTTTTACGAATTCCTCAGGTCCTCGAACAAGGTCTCGCAGTGGAAGGCCGCTGGCGCCGATGATTGGCCGGTAACGCGCGTCACATGGGATGAAGCGGATGCCTACTGCCTGGCGCAAGGAAAGCGGCTCCCCAGCGAAGCGGAGTGGGAGTTTGCAGCCCGTGGATCCGGTGGCAGACTCTATCCCTGGGGCGAGGCTTTTGACGCCGCCGCGGTCAACTACGGAGAGTCCGGGATCCGGCATCCGGAGCCCGTGGGTACTCGGCCTTTAAACCGCAGCCCATTTGATGTGGCAGACATGTCCGGCAATGTCTGGCAGTGGTCCGCGAATGACTACCGGCCCTACCCGGGAGGTACCTTGGCATTTGCGATTCCGCCCGGAGCCAAAGCGATTCGCGGAGGCTCATACCAGTCCGACCGGCTGCATGTAACCGCGGTGACTCGCAACCTGGAGCTGCCGTCCAAGCGCTCGCCGGCAATCGGGTTCCGTTGCGCTAAGTAGCATTCATTAATCCGTACGCCGCCATACGGTGAGCTCATCCGCGGCGATCACAGCCAGCCATCTGCCATCGGGACTTATAGCGATATGATCGGCGCCCGGCAGGGGCCATTTACGTACCTCCTGGCCCGTGAAGGTATCCCAGAGACGGAAGCCTCCAACTCCATCGTGCACCGAAATGAGGTAGCGGGAATCGGGCGTGAAGACCGCACTGGAAAACCTGACGGCACCGCCGGAACCGGCCGCCCCCTCGATCGACCGCCCCTGCCGCCCCGTAGCCAGTTCCCACAACTCAATCTTCGCGTCAGCCATAACAGCCAGCCAGCGTCCGTTGGGACTGAAAGCCGCTCCAGTACAACAGTGGTCCTTGGGCAGCCGGTGCATAACTTCCCCAGTATCCGCGTCACGAATGGTCACACCCTTGTGGTCCGTCACCGCCCAATGTCCATAAGGGCTAAAAAGGATCATCCAGCCAACGGACGGGTCCCGCCAGGTCTGCAGCCGTTTGCCGCTCTCCACATCCCAAAAGACAGCCTCATGCTCATCCTCGGGCCGGATGCCCACCGTGGGCTGGATGGCCACCGTCTTCGAATCGGGGCTGAAAACAGCGTTATCGCCGGGCCATTCCCGCACCACACGCCCGCTCGAGATGTCCATGACCTTAATGGCATACTCTTTAACCCCCTTCGCGCGTACCGCCATCAGGCGCCGGTCGGGGCTTACGTCCACAATCGTATTCGCATAACCTACTTCGATGTTCTTCAGCAGCCGGCCGGTACCCGTGTCCCACTGGATCAGGCTGTCACCAGTTCTGCTGTCGTTGCCAATGGAAAGCAGTTGCAGTCCGTTCTTGCTAAAGAACACCTGCCTGGCCTGGTCATGCACCATCCTGCGTTCCATCACATAGTTCGGCGGCGGCGCGGAGGTGCCCTCCTCCACCGCCTCGATGCGCTTCAGCTCTATCGTGAACGTGCTAAGTACGCCGCTGGTGACGTTCACGTGCCCCTCTTCCGAGTTATATCCCGCCCGGCCTGCCGTGAGCTTGTAACCCGCCACCCTTAATCCGCGGACGACCAGCCGCCCTGCTCCGTCGGCGGAGCCCGCTGGTTTTCCATCCAGCAGGACCTCGGCATCCGGCGTGGTCAGGATCTCCAGGTCGCCGGTGAAATCTTCCAGTTCGGCGCGAATTCGATTGATCTTGCCGGGCGCCACGGCGATCTTCCGGGTAAGCGGGTGCTTACCGGAGGCTGCAACTCGAAGCACATGTGGGCCCGGCATCGCATTGTGAATGGGGAAGCTGCCCGTGGCGGTGGCCTTCCCCATCAGCACGTCGTCTAAGAAGACCTCGGCGCGCGGACTGGTCTCGATCAGAACTTCCGTGCCGTCGCTAAGAACCTGCGCCGGCGCCATCGCGCCGAGAACCAGTGCCGCCAAAAAGCCAAACGTTCGCTTTGAAGTCTTCATTCACCCCTCGTGGCCCGGTCTCGGGCGAGAATCGGGAGATCATTCCGCGCGCCGCCACACGGTCAGATGGGTTCCCGTTAGAACCAGCCAGCGCCCATCGGCACTCAATGCAATCTCACCGGCGTCCCCCTCCACAGGCCATTGGTGCACCTCGCGGCCCGTCCTCACTTCCCACAGCCGAAGCGCGCTTTCATTTACCGAGATGATGTAGCGCGAATCGGGCGTGAAGACCGCACTGTTGAACTTGAGAGCACTGGCGTCGCTGGCCCCTCCCTCGATCGTCCGCCCTTGCAGGCCGGTCGCAACTTCCCAGAGTTCCATCTTCGTGCCGGCCATCGCCGCAAGCCATCGCCCATCCGGACTAAAGGTCACGGGCCAGGCCTTGGTGCCGAGCCGCTGGATTTGCTTTCCGGTTTCGGCCTCATGGATACTCACCCCGGCCTCGCCACCTCCGATGGCGACCCAGCGTCCATCAGGGCTATACATTATCGACCCACTCGAAGTAGTTTTCCAGCTCTTGATCCGCTTTCCGCTCTCCACATCGAAAAACACGGCCTCGGCCGCCTTCGTGTCCATTATGACGAGCCGTTGCGAATCAGGCGTAAACGTACACCCATCCCCGGGCCACTCGCGAACCAAGCGGCCACTCTCCGCCTCCACCAGCCTGGTAAACTCGTCCCAATATCCCCTTGCCGCGTCCCAGTCTTCGTCGTTCCTCACACATACCCAGCGCAGGTCGGGGCTCACGGAACGAATGCCATACCGGGAACGCACCTCGACGGTGTGTAACACCCGGCCGGTCCCTGCGTCCCACTGAATGACGC
>JADGNS010000703.1 GCA_017883355.1 Candidatus Solibacter sp. | reverse complement strand
GGGGAAAGCCGACTTTTCGAAGATCCCCACAAGGGCGCCCTCACGCATGGCAGCGAGTGCGGCCGTCACACCCGCCGGGCCTCCGCCCACAACACGGACAGCCCGCATGAGCGCTCCTGCTAAATGTCATTATACGGAGAGATGCGGCGCTCCTTTGAGGCAGAGATTCTGGATAGCGGTGGACAGCAGCCCGAAATGCTGGCGCGGGCGCACCGCGCGCTTTCCCTGACGCACAGCCTGCTGGGTAATCATGCGGCGATCCTGCGGGCGTTGAGGCGTGATGGGCAGGCGGCGCGGCGCGTTCTGGATATCGGGTGTGGGCACGGCGCGCTGCTGGAAAAAGTGCGGCGGCAAATTGGGGCGGAGGTATTGGGCGTGGATCTGCATCCGCCGGAGCGTGGCGTGGGGGAGTTCCCGATTCTCAAGCTGGACGCCGTGCGGGAGGTTCTGCCGCAAGCCGACGTGGCCGTATGCGTGTGCCTGGTGCACCACCTGCGCGATGAGGACTTTGTCGAGATGATCCGGAATGTTGGGCGTACTTGCCATCGGTTCGTGATTCTGGACCTGGTGCGCCATCGCGTGCCGATGGTGCTGTTCAGTGCGGCTGCGCCGCTTTGCTTGCCGAAAGTGAATGTGCTGGATGGGCGCCAGTCCATCCGGCGGGCGTACACGGCGGAGGAGTTTCGCGCGGCGATCGCGCGGGCGGTGGCGGGGACGGGCGCGAAGTTCCGACACACGGTGGCGCCTCTCTGGATCCGGCAAATGGCGGACATTCGTTACTGATGCTGAGAGCGCCGGCTCTGCGCATCGCGCTTGCGGATCACTTTCGCGCCACGAGCCGGCCATCGTGTCCACTCACTCCTACGTCAATCCGCCGGTGGCCGTACTGCTGGGGTGGGCCCTGGCACACGAAACCATAACGTGGCGCACGGCCCTCGGCACAGTCGTCATTCTGGTCAGCGTCGCCCTGGTGAACGTGCGCCGGAGCCGCCCTACGAAGGCGGCCGCCCGAGGCTGAGACTTTGCAGTTTGGCTTGATGCCTACGGGCCGCCGAGCTACTTCAGTTTCACTGCACGCCCGGTGCGGATGGATTCCTTGGCGGCTTCCATGATCTCGACCACTCCGATGTTGATATCCAGCGCCGTAATGCCTTCAATCGGCTTGCTGTTCTTGATGGCATCCACCATTAAGGCGATCGGATCGGCCTTCTCGGGAGGCAGCGCCGCCAGCGGCAGTTCCTTGGTTTCGCGGCCGTTGCGCAGTTCCACCTTCTGCTGCGTCATGTAGATGCTGCCGCGGGTGAGATTGCCATCGGGGCCTGTCGTGGAGCCGAAGATCTCCAGGTCCTGGAAACTGCGTGGCAGGTCCCAGCTTCCCTCGAAGATGTTGATGCCGTTTTTGTACTTCAGCACCAGCGCGATCGAGTCCTCTACCTTGGGGAAGGTCTCGGGCCGCAGGTGGATCGCCTCGGCGTAGACGCTTTCGGGACGGCCCATGTACCAAAGAGACCAGAGAGCGTTGTAGCAGCCGAAATCGACCAGCGCGCCGGCGCCGTTTTTCACGGGGTCGGTGAGCCAGTCGAAGAAATATTTTCCGGTGCCTGTGGAGCCGGGTCCTCCGTGGCCTACAATGCCGCGCAACCGCCAGGCCTTTCCGATGGCGCCTTTCTCGACTTCCGCGCGGGCGATTTGATTGGCGGGCCACCAGGCCATCTGATAGTTGCACATCACCTTGACGTTGAATTTCCTGGCCAGTTCGGCCATCGCCACCGCGTCCTTGTAGGTGGAGGCCAGTGGTTTCTCGTAGATCACATGGATGTGGCGCGGAGCGCATTCCTTGAGAATTTCCAGATGCCGGTTGTTCTCGACGAAGGCCCAGACGAAATCGGGTTTGGTTTCGTCCAGCATCTTCTTGTAGTCATCGAAGAAGGGCACGTCTTTCGCGCCCTGCCGTTCTTTGGCGAGGTTTACAAGGTCGGGAATCGATTCCGCGATACCCACGAGCTTGACCTGCTCACTGCGTGTCATGCGGGGGACATACGTGCCCTCGTGCGAATGGATCAGACCGATCACCGCGATCTTGTACGGCTGTGCCAAAGCCGGCAACGCGGCCAGCGTAAGAGCGGCCATTAGCCGCCATGATTTGACCATGGACTCATGCTATCAGACCACCCGGAGCGTTCATTCCATGACCAGCACGCGCAGATGCGAGCCGTCCGCTCCGCCGCGAAACACCCGCTCCATCGCCTTTTTGAAATCCGATGGCCGGGCGTTTGGAATATCCAGGAATTGTTGCGGATTCCGGTCGACCAGCGGGAACCACGAACTCTGGATCTGCACCATGATGCGGTGACCGGAGCGAAAGGTGTGCAGCACATCCGGCATCCAGAACTCAATCTTCTCCGTCTTGCCTGGCGTGAAGGGCTCCGCTTTGGACAGGCTATTGCGAAACTTGCCGCGGAACGGCTCACCGCGGACCAGTTGCTGGTAGCCGCCCATGTATACGCCCTTGACGTTCGGATCGGGATCGGGGTAGTCGTTTGGGTAAACATCGATCAGCTTCACGACGAAATCCGAATCGGTGCCGGTTGTCGAGACGTGCAGCACCGGCGTGATGGGTCCGGCAATCGTGACGTCATGGTCGAGCGGTTCCGTCTCATAGGTCAGTACGTCGGGGCGCGTGGCGGCGAAGCGTTGGTCGAATGTCATGTAATCCACGGGCATTCCCAAGCCGGGTGCGATCTCACCGGTGGAGGGCACGGGTTTGTCGGGATCGCTGAGATACTCGTCAACACCCGTGGCTGCCGGCGCGCTCCAGGAAAGTTTCCCGCCGGCATCGAAATACAGCGAACGAGCCATGCCGCTCTTGGGCGGCCAGGCGTCAAAACGGCGCCACTCGTTGCGTCCCGTCTCAAACAAGTACGCCTTGGGAATGGCGCTCTCCGCATTCGCCTTCAGTCCGTTGCCCTTGCCCTTCAGGTTCTGCACGAAGAACGGGAGTTCGATATTTTCCTGGAAGAATTCCGAGGTGTTCGACTTGAAGTTCAAATTGCCGAGCGTGTCTCCGCGATCCCTGGCCCAGCCGCCGTGGCGCCATGGACCCATCACCAAAGTATCCGGGGCGCTGACGCCATTCTTCTCCAAGGCGTTGAACAGCTTCAAAGGCCCGGCGAGATCCTCGGCATCGAACCAGCCGCCCACCCACATCACCGCCGGCGTCACATCCTTCATGTGCGGCGCCTGCGCGCGCGTCTGCCAGTACTCGTCGTAGGACGTGTGCTTGATGGTGTCGTCCCAGTAGGTGTTGGTGTGTTTGAGATACTTCTCGTTGGCATTCGACACCGGGCCCATGCGCAGAAAGAAATCGTACGCGTCCATCGTGCCAGGGTCGAAGCGGATGGCAGGCACCGGCCGCTCCGGCTCCGGCTTTCGCGGCAGGAAGCTCGAGTAAAAACGGAAGTTCGCGGCCAGGTGAAATGCGCCGTTATGATACCCGTCGTCGCCATTCCCCACGTCGCCCATGGGCGCCTGCGGGGACACGGCCTTCAGTGCCGGATGCGCGTTGATCAGGCCATGCGCCGCGAAGAATCCAGGATAGGAGATCCCCCACATGCCGACCTTTCCATTGTTGTTCGGAACGTGCTTGACCAACCACTCGACGGTGTCGTAGGTGTCCGTGCTCTCATCGGTGTCCTTCGGACCGTCGTAATGCGTCTTGTGCGGGCGCACGTCAACAAAGACGCCCTCTGACATGTAGCGGCCGCGCACATCCTCGTAGACGAAAATGAAACCTTCCTTTTCCGCGGCAAAAGACGGGCCGACTTGCGGCTTGTAGTTGTCGGCGCCGTAGGGCCCGACGTTGTAGGGCGTCCGTAGCATGAGGATCGGATAGGGTTGGGTTG
>JADGNS010000702.1 GCA_017883355.1 Candidatus Solibacter sp. | reverse complement strand
CACAGCCGGCGTCCCTTCAGGTCGCCGATTTGCCGGATACCGCTATTCTGCTTCACCAGGATCAGGTACTGCTCCAGTCCCGCCGCACCACGCGAGGTGACGATTTGGCCGGAATCCAACAGATCGGCGATCTGCCGATACTCGAGGACATTCACCGCCATGGCATCCAACTGCCCCTTCCGAGTGCGGTCCACAACCTCTTGCGTGGTGCTGAATAGCTTCGGATCGATCACCACGTTCAGGTCTTCGGTCAACCGCTTGGTCCAGACCAGCATGGCTGCCCGGGCGTCATTCAGATTCACGTCCCCCACCACGCTCTCGGAGATCGCCAGGCGCACGGCCGCGCTGCCGTCGGCGGCGGCTAGCGCTCCGGGCAACCAGCGCCCGGCCCCCAGCATCAGGGCGAGCGTGTGGCGTCGCGAACTGGTGGCCCCGCGGGTTCCGCCGACTGGTGACGGTGCGTCGTTCTCTGTGTCCATTCCCTATCCCTTTCGGCCCCCGACTCCCGACTTGCCGCGAGCACGTTCGGCCGAGGCGAGCACACCCAGGGCAGGCGCCAGGCAAGCGATGTCCTTGACCACCAGATTCTCGAATTGGAACAGAGTGGCGAGCTGCCGGCCGGCCGCGCTGTTGGGCAAGTCCGAATAGACCTTGGCGAATCTTTCACGACTCAAACCGTGGTAGTTCCTGTGAAATATGTAGAAGGTGACCACCATAACGGGAGAACTGGCGATCACGGTCAGGTCCTTGGCCACCTGCGGATTCAACTCGCACATCGTGTCAAAGCTCCGCTTTGAGGTGAGGCAGGCATCGCTCTGGCCAAAGAAGACCGGCAAGACGACACGCGACGCCTTGCTATCGGTGGCCACGGAACCGAAGAACTGCTCGCTCGGGCCGAAATGTCCCTCATCCAGGATGGTAGAGAGCCAGTCGGGTGCGACGCACATCTTGGGGGCCTTCAACATGCACAGCCGGCGTCCCCGCAGCTCCCCCAGGTGCTGGATGCCGCTATTTCGCCTGGCCAGCAGGAGGTACTGTTCCTGTCCCGGCGCGCCGCCCTCGGCGATAACATGGCTGGGGTCCAAGACGCCGGCGATCTGCCGGTACTCGACCACATTCAGCGCCACGCAATCCAACTGGCTGCCGCGGGCGCGGCGCAGGATCTCCTCGGTATTCTCGAATACCTTCGAATTCACTTCGACTACGACGTTCAGGTCCGACATTATACGCTTGAGCCAGATCATCATGGCCGCTCTGGCGTCGTTCAGATTCACGTCCGCCACCAGGCTCTCGGAGATCGCCAGGCGGACCGGCGCAGCGCCGTCGGCGACGGCCAGCGGGCCCGGCACCCAGCCGCCGACCCCCAGCATCAGGGCGAGGGCGTGGCGTCGCGAACTGGTGACACTATGGGTTCCGCTGACTGGTACCGGGCTGGGCTTCTCCATGGACATCCACCTTCCTCGCGCTACGGCTTCGAGGTCACCCTCCCGGCAACCTCCTTCCCGATTACCAGGGAGATCTGCGACTCGATCGCCACCAGGTCATAGCGTGCCTTGAGGTACTGCGCGCTCATCAGGGATTCGAATAGTTGGGCGCGGATGACTTTTTCCGTCTCCACTAACTCGTTCTGATAGGCCCGCGCCGTCAGGTCGCGGTTCTCCCTGGCGGCCACCATCGCCCGGTTGGCCGCCTGATAGGTTTTCGAGGCCGCATCGAGACTCAGAAACGATTGGCGGAGCTGCAGCCCGATGCCTTCGCGCAGCAGGAACTTCTCTTCCTTGAGCTTGGAGACGCGGGCGAGGGCTTCGGCCACCTTATTCCTGGTCAGGAATCCATCGAAGAGGGGAATCTCCGCGCCCACTCCGATGGTCCAGCCCGCCTTGTTCGCCGCGGTGGCCGTCCCTGCCGTGTAGCTATTCCACCAGCGGTGCAACTCGCCCGTTACCGCGATCTTGGGGAAGTAGCCGCTACGCGCGGTCGAGGCCGCACCCTCGAACGCCCTCAGGCCGGCTTCCAGTTTGCCCCAATCGGGGTTGAATTCGTAGGCCGTGGCGACCAGTTCGTCCAGGTTGCCGGCGTAGGGCCGGTAGGGCACGTCTTCCTCGGCAGGGTGTACGATGGCGTTCCAGGGCAGGCCCATGGTGTAGGCCAGCGCGGCTTCGGCCAGGGCCTCGTTCTTGGCGAGTTCGGCGACCATGGAGCGGATGGTCTCCACCATCACCACGTTGTCGAGGTAGTCCGTCTTGTTGACCTTGCCGGCGCCGTTCTTGTACATGGAGTCGGTGAGTTCGAGGGTCACTTCCATGCGCGCCAGGGTATCGGTGCCCACCTGGTGCAACTGCCGTGCGAGTACGGCTCCGTAGTAGAGCCTCACCACGCTGTCGGTAATCTCCAGATCGGTGCGCCGCACCTCGGCCTGCGCGGCCTGTACGGCACCCAGCGCCTGCTCCCGGTAGCCTTTGCGCATACCGCCGTCATAGAGCAGCCAGGTCAGGTTCCCGGACGTCATGAAGTTCTGCGGATTGAGCAGCTTGACGTTCTGCTCGGGGATGGGGAACACCTGGGCGGCCGTGGTGATGCTCTGCCCTGGAAAGTTGACCGGCATCTGGATGGGCGCAGCGGGGAAACCAGGGAGAAAGGCGTCGGCGGGAATGCTGACTATGGCCGTGCCGGCCGGAACGTTGACTGTCTGGGCGGGGACATACATCGTGGACGCCGGGAATATGAAGTTAGGCGACTCGTCGAGGCGGAACCATCCGGTTTTGGCCGTCACCTGAGGCCAGTAGCCCGCCAGGGCCTGCCGATGCTGGGCTTCGGCCATCGCCAGGGCAAATCGCGACGCGGGACGGCGGCGGTTTGTCTCCATGGCGGTTCGCAGGCAGTCCTCCAAGGAACGCGCCTGGGGGAGAACGGGGCTGGAGGGGGGGGTATCGGCTGCGATGCCGGGGTACAGCGCGACGACGGCGCTGAGTGCGGCAAAAAGGGAGCGGACCTGTGCGGAAGTCATTCGGTTCTTCAATCACCTCTGTTTGCATTGCGGCCAGCCTGCGACCGGGAGAGCAACTCCTGAGAGGCTTATCGGCCAACACAAACAAAAGGTTTATAGTTCATAGAGGTGGAACTGAAGCAGGGTAGGCTAGCAGATGCGGGAGATTCCATTTCCAAGGCGCCGCCGTACGTGTAAAGATGTGTAATTGGTTTATACTACAGCAACTTGACGGGGCACTCGGGTATCATTAGGTATGATTCTGGAAGCCGATCTGCTGCAAGAGCTAGGGGCACTGCCTGTGGAAAAACGCGCCATCACCAACCTCAGGGTCCTCAACGAGGCCTATGACTACGCCAAGCCGAGTTCCTTTTCACGCGGCATGCGCATCGACCTGAACGGTCTCACCATTCTGTTGATCTCGGGGACGGCCAGCATCGACGGGGAAGGTCGCAGCGTGCATATCGGCGACTTCCGCGCCCAGCAGCGCCGCACCTACCAGAACATCACCGGGCTGCTGGAGGCCGAAGGCGCCACCTGGCACGATATCGTGCGCACGACCTGCTACCTGCGCGATATCGAGCGCGATTACGAAGCTTTCAACGAGGAACGGACCGAGTTTTTCCGCGAGCAGGGGCTCGACCCGGTGCCGGCCTCCACGGGAATCCAGGCGATTCTGTGCCGCCCGGAACTGCTGGTCGAAATCGAAGCCATCGCCATGTTCCGAACCACCCCCAGGGCGTAGGCATGCCAGGCGTTGATGCCGGCGCGCTGGGCGGACGGCGCAGGGGAAGCGGAATCCGAGCTTTGCTCGGATGGAGTCGCGGTAGGGATGCCGGTCAACCCGGCACCCCCCGCACAGATCCGTGCGAGCGCTCCTCACGCACACGGTTCTTACCTTGGATGTTTGGACGCAAA
>JADGNS010000701.1 GCA_017883355.1 Candidatus Solibacter sp. | reverse complement strand
CTGCCGTACCAGTTCCCGCCGCAGGGAATCGGCCAGCCTGGCCGCGGCATAAGGCTCGATGTGCAGTTGACCAGCCAGCACGTCGGCATTCACGAAACGCAGCCCGGCCGGCTGGAGATGAGCATGGTAGAACGTCGTTTTGCCGGCGCCGTTCGGTCCCGCGATGGCCACGATAACCGGACGCCGGTCGAGCGGCAGGCTCATTACGCTTTGGCCCTGGTCTTGACGGGGCGGAACTGACGGTTTACGAAGCGCCCCACGGTTCGTCGCCCATCCGCGTCGAGGCGCACGAGCATGCCGGGGCGATCCGGGTGTGTTTGGTAATGAGGAAACGGCTGGCTCTGGAGGAAGCTGGCAACCCGTCGACGCCCGGCGGCGGAATCTACGGACTCCAGGCAGGCGGAGAGCGGGCGGGCACTCGCCTTGCGACACAAGGCCAGCACGTGCTGCCCTTCGAGCAGCAGTTCCACAGACCGGCCGAGCCGTGCCCAGAACTCGACCTGGCCCGCAATGGAGCGCTCCTCCAACTGGCCGGCAAGCCGGGCATCCAACACCAGGTTATCGGAGAGTTTCACTGGCTGGCTCATGGCTGTAGGGTAGCATAATGCTACCGTAGGGCCGTCGCCGCTCAGCTTCGGGCGAACGGCCGGAACCAGCCGAGGCCGTCGAGGGTCTTGCCGGCGGGACGATACTCGCAACCAATCCAGCCGTCGTAACCGATCTCGTCCAGCAGCGCGTACAGATACTCGTAGCGGACCTCGCCGGTATCGGGCTCGTGCCGTTCCGGCGCGCCTGCAATCTGGATGTGGCCGCATTGGGGAGCGTAGCGCCGCAGCTTGGTGGCGAGGTCTCCCTCCATCACCTGCATGTGGTAGAGATCGAGCTGCATTTTGAGGTTGGGGGCGTTCACCGCCGCGCAGATCTCGTACGACTCCGCCTGCGTGTTCACGAAGAAACCGGGCATGTCGCGATTATTGATCGCCTCCAGCAGCAGCATGATGTTTTGCGCCGCGCACTGGCCCGCGGCATACCCCAGATTAGCGATCAGGGTGGCTTTGCACGCCGCGGGGTCGGCGTTCGCCGGCGCGATGCCGGCCATGGCATGCAGACGGGTGACGCCCATTTGGGTCGCATAAGTCAGCGCCTTGGCCACACCGGCACGGAACTCCTCCTCCCGGCCGGGAAGGCAGGTGATCCCTCGCTCCCCCGCCGCCCAGTCGCCAGGCGGCATATTGAAGAGCACATTCTCCAGTTGATGCTTCCGCAGGATCTGGGTCAACGTCTCGGGCGTGTGTTCATACGGAAAAAGGAACTCGACACCTCTGAACCCGGCTGCGGCAGCCGCCGCAAAACGGTCCAGAAAGGGAACTTCGTTGAACATCATGGAGAGATTGGCAGCAAATTTTGGCATTCTATGCCCTCGCTTTCAGCTTAAAGGTTGCCATGATGTCGGCGCCCTGGGTCACGACTCCAACCCGCGCGGATTCGCCATGGCGCAACAGAGCCGACTGCAATGCGTCGGCAAAAACGGTGGTGGCGGTGGCGCCGATTTTGGCGGCTTCCGCGCAGGTAATGCCGTCGGTAACCAACGCCACGTGGATCCGCCGCCGGGTCTGGTCGTATGCCAGGTATGTGGCGGCGGCCACTTCGTCGGCCACCTTGCCCGCTGCCACCAGGGCCAGCACTTCCTCGGCGGGAGTGGTGCCGAAGTCCACGAGTTGCGTGTGGTCCGGCGCGATGCCTTCCGGCGCCGGTATCAGCAGGATCAGCGTCCCGCCATCCCTCACCAGCATGCCGCAATTGTTGACGGGCTTGAAGCCTTGCCACAAGTCACGGTCGGCCGGATGGGAACTGGCCACTACGATATCGGCCTTCTCTTCCAGTTCCAGCGTGTAGATGGGGCGGGCGATCTCGACCCCCGCGCGGTGCGCCGCGATCACGTCCCCGGCGACCACCGCCGCGACCTGTCCCGACGCATCCAGCACCACGTTGAGGATGAACTTGAGGCCGCTGCGAACCGCGATCTCTTCCATCTCGCGCCGCACAGGGTTATCCACGTTGCCGAGAATTTCGTAGACGCGCGGGCCGGCAATCAGGTGCGTTCTGCCGGTGGTGAGGGCGCTGGTGACTCCCGGTTGCACCATCTTGGCTCCGCCCGCCCAACCGGCGTACATATGCGGGATGATGTTGCCGACTGCGATAGAAATCTGCGCTTCGAGGTACTGCCGGCTCACCTGAACGGGGATGCCCAGCGGGGTGACACCGAGATCGACGAAGTCCTCCGGCTTCTGCGAGAGATTGCCCACCGCCACGCGCTCGAAGACCGCTTCGCCGACCCGGGCGATCAATTCTTCGCGGCTCATCCTGCGGTGCGTGCCGAGCGCGACCACGATGGAGATGTCGCTGTCGCCGACGCCGGCGGCATTCAACTCATCCAGCAGAATCGGCAGGATCAGGGCCTGCGGAGTGCTGCGCGTCCCATCGTCCACCAGGATCAGGGTCTGTTTGCCGTGCCGCGCCACCAGTTCGGCAAGGGGCGGCGAACCGATGGGATTTCGGATGGCCGCCTGGACCGCGGCCTTCAAGTCTCCCAGAGGAGGCGCGGTCTTGGGCCCTGCAACCCATGCCAGGTTCTTCTCGGGAATCTCGATGGTTCTGGTCTGATGCCCGTAGGGCAGAGTGATTTTCTTGTTCATGTCAGGCCGTCTCCCGGGCAGCCTTGATCGCCGCTCCAGCCTTGAGCGCCAACGCGCGCTTCGCTGCCCCTACAATATCATTTACGCTCATGCCGTACCGGTCCAGCAAGTCCGCATAAGGTCCGCTTTCGGCAAACCGGTCCGCGATGCCGACCCGCACTACGGGCACGGGGCACATCTCCGAGAGGTGCTCGGCGACGGCGCCGCCCAGCCCGCCGACAATCGAGTGCTCCTCCACGGTGACCACCGCGCCGGTCTCCCGGGCGCAGCGCCGCACCAGTTCTCCATCGAGCGGCTTAATCGTGTGGATCTCGACCAGCCGCGCGGCGATGCCTTCGCCGGCCAGCAGCCGTACAGCCTCTATGGCGCGCGCCACCAGGACTCCACAGGCCATGATCGTGACATCGTCGCCATCCGCGAGAACGACTCCCTTCCCGATCTCCGGCTGGTACTCCGAGGTGTAGATTTGAGGTACTTCATTGCGGCACAGCCGGAAGTACACCGGGCCCTTCCAATCCACCACCTGCGGGAGCAGCCTGGCGACGGATAAAGGATCGGCCGGGATCACCACCGTCATGCGCGGCAGGCTGCGCAGAATGGCCACGTCCGTGATGGAGTGATGGGTCGGCCCGTCAAAGGAGTCCGATAGCCCGGCGTAAGCTCCGGCCAGCTTGACGTTGGCATTTCCGTAGCAGAGGTGCGTGCGCACCATTTCCAGAGCGCGGGTGGCGATGAAGCACGCGAACGTGTTGGCGACCGGCACCTTGCCGCTGTTGGCCAACCCGGCCGCGCAATCCACCAGCGCCGGTTCGGCGATACCCACGTTGAAGAATCGGTCGGGGAAAGCTTCCTCGAAGAGGTAGCTGAAGTCCGAGCTTTGCACATCGGCGCTCAACACCACCAGGTCTTTACGCGCGCGGCCTAACTCCACCAGCGCGTCCCCATACGCCTTGCGCATCAACACCGCATCCCCAAAGGGATCGCGAATCAGGCTTGCCATTGCGCGGCTCCTTTTTCGAGCTGACTCAGGGCCGATTGAAATTGGGCCTGGGTGGGAACGCCGCCGTGCCACACCGGCGAGTTCTCCATGAAGTCGACGCCCTTGCCCTTGGTGGTGCGCGCGATAATCACGGCGGGCCGTCCGTGGACCTCGTCGGCTAGGTCGAGAGCGACCAGAATCTCCGCCATATTGTGGCCGTGAATTTCCGTC
>JADGNS010000700.1 GCA_017883355.1 Candidatus Solibacter sp. | reverse complement strand
TCCACAATTCCTTGCCGGTCTTCAGATCGTAGCCGCCGATGTGCTTCCACCCGTTGACCACTACCTGCCAGCCCTTCAGGCCGCCGGCCGTATAGGGCACCACCACGGGCGTACCAAAGGTGGGCACATCGCCGCGCGGCGTGCGCCAAAGTTCCTTGCCTGTGCGGACATCGAGAGCGGCGAGGAAGGAGTTCTTCTGCACGTCGGCCTGGATGAGGAGGGTGTCCTCAAAAATCACCGGCGAGCTGGCAAAGCCCCACTGGGCGGACGGCACCATGTAGAAGCCGGAATCCAGCGTTCCGAAATCCTTCTTCCACAGCAACTCGCCATTCAGGTCGTAGGCGAAAAGCCCTTCCGACCCGAAGAAAGCTACCAGGCGTTTGCCGTCGGTAACGGGGGTCGGGTTGGCGTGGGTGGACTTGGGGTGGCGCATGATCTTGGGCACGCCGCTGGCCGCCGTCCGTTCCCACAGCGTCTTGCCGTTCTTGCGGTCCAGGCAGTAGACCCGGAAGCTCTGCGCCGGCTCGTTCTTGACGGGATCGACATCGCCATAGAGGCCGACTTTAAGCTGCGACTCGCCAGAGGCCGGGACGGCCGAAGTGAGGAAGATCCTGTCGCCCCAGATCACCGGGCTGGAATGACCCAGTCCCGGGATGGGCGTCTTCCAGAGGATGTTCTTCCCCGATTCCACATTCCATTCGACAGGCGGAGATCCAGTCCCCACGCCACCGCCGGAGGGGCCGCGAAACTGCGGCCAGTTGGCGTCGGCCCCTGCCGCCGCCATTGCCACCAGCGCCAAAATACCGCTCTTCATACGGTTCCAGTTTACAGCGTTGCGGCGTATCGGAGCACGACCTTGCCGTAATGCGGATTCGCGCTGTTGGGCAGAGTCTACCTGTTATTTCGGGCGAACGTCAGCGGACATGTTTGGCCGGCGGGTTGCGATCGCCGGCGAATTTCTGCTGATGCCAGTAGGGGTATGGCAGCGGAAGGGCGCTGACGTCGTCGAGACTTTCCACCTCGGCGTCGGTGAGGGTCCAGTTCGCGGCGGCGAGGTTGTCGCGGAGCTGCTGCTCGTTGCGCGCGCCGATGATGACGGTGTCCACGCCAGGTTTGCGCATGACCCAGTTCAGCGCCACCTGGGAGACGGAGACTCCGCGCTGGGCGGCGATTTCGGTAAGGGCGTCGACGATTCTGTAGAGCCGCTCCTCATCCACCGTGCCGGGCGCGTCGAGAGTGTTCAGCCGCGACTCTACAGGCTTCGTCTGGCCACGCCGGAACTTGCCGGACAAGAGGCCGAATTGCAGGGGGCTCCAGGCCATAATGCCCGTCCGCTGGTCCAGGCCGGCGGGCACGAGCTCGTGCTCGGCGTCGCGGGCGAGCAGCGAATAGTTGATCTGCTGCGAGATATAGCGCGGTATCCCGAGCCGGTCCGAGATGGACAGGGCTTTCATGAGTTGCCAGCCCGAGTAATTGGAGCAACCGGCGTAGCGGATCTTACCGGCGCGAATCAGATCCTCGAAGGCGCGCAGGGTCTCGTCGAGGGGCGTGAGGGAGTCGAAGTTGTGGGCCTGGTAGAGATCGATGTAATCGGTCCCAAGACGGCGGAGACTCGCTTCGCAGGCTTCCAGGATGTGGCGGCGCGAGAGGCCGGCCTTGTTGGTGCCGGATTCGAGCCGGGCGAAGGCTTTCGTCGCAAGGACGATTTCTTTGCGGCGCGCGCCCAGTGCCTGGCCGAGCACCTCCTCCGACTTACCTAACGAGTAGATGTCGGCCGTGTCGAACAGGTTCACGCCTGCTTCGATGCAGATTTCCATCAGGCGCTGCGCCTCGTCCGCTTGCACGTTGCCCATCGCGGCGAACCGTCCTTCACCGCCCAGCGTCATCGTGCCGAAGCTCAGCACCGAAACTTCCAGACCGCTCGCGCCTAACAATCGATATTCCATGCTTTCTCCTCAGACCAGCATACCCGAAGGGGGGCTAGAACCCGGAAAAATGCAATCTTCTCGCGAGGGCGTGAGGTTCCGGATGCCTTATGGGGCTTCCAGAATAATGTGGCGTCCAGCCGACAGACCGCGCGGCTTCACACCGCCACCGTTTTCCACTTCCCGCGCCGGAACAGGATCACCGAGACCACCGCCAACACCGATTCCGCCCCGCAGATCGCCAGATAGACTCCGCGCGGGCCGAGATGCTGTGCCAGGTACCAGGCCAGCGGAATCTGCACGCACCAGTAGCAACCGAAATTGATCCCAGTAGGCGTGGCGGTGTCGCCGGCGCCGTTGAAGGCCTGCTCCATCACCATGCCCCACGCGTAGAACGGGTACCCGAGACTCACGTATTGCAGGCACGTCACCGCGATCGGAACCACCAGCGCGCCGGGCTGGAACAACCCCACCAGCGGGCGCGCCGCGGCGACGAAGATAATCCCCACCAGCGTCAGGAAGCCCATGTTGTACAGCCCGGCGAGCCACACCGCGCGCTCGCTGCGGTCCGGACGTTTCGCTCCCAGGTTCTGCCCCACCAGCGTCGCGGCTGCCGAGCAGATGCCCCACGAAGGCATCAGCGCGAACAGGATGATGCGGATGGCCAGCGAGTAGCCCGCCACCGCATTGCTCCCGAAGGCCGAGTTGATCCGCGCCAGGCTCAGCCAGCTTGCCGTGGAGATGAAGTACTGCAACATGGCGGTCCGCGCCACACGCAGCAACCGCGCCATCACCGGCCAATCCAGCCTCAGGTGGCGGCGCGCCACGGCCACGCGCGCGCGTCCTCCGCCCAGCACGTAGAGCTGATACAGCACACCCAGGCTGCGCCCGGTGGTGGTGGCAACCGCCGCGCCCGTCACCCCAAGTTTAGGAAACGGGCCGAGTCCGTAGATGAAGCAGGGGTCCAGCGCCATGTTGATCAGGTTGGCCATCCACAGCGTGCGCATGGCAATGGCGGCGTCCCCGCTGCCGCGGAAGATGCCGTTGATCAGGAAAATCATCACGATCGCCAGATTGCCGCCCAGGATGATTCGCGCGTACCCGGTCCCGGTCTGAATCACGGAGGGCGTGGCGTGCATGAACTCGAGCAGTCGCGGCGCCAAGGTGTAGCCCACCACCCCCATGAGGATGGCTAACACCACGCCGATGCCGATGGCCTGTACGGCGGCCACCGATGCGCCCTCGGAGTCGTGCTCCCCGATGCGCCGCGCCACGGTCGCCGTGGCGGCCATCGCCAGCCCCGCCGCGATGGCGAACACCAGTACCACGACGGCCTCGGTGAGTCCCACGGCAGCCATGGCGTCGGGACCCAGGCGCGCCACCCAGAAGGCGTCGACCACGCCGAAGGTCGACTCCATCACCATCTCCAGAATGGTGGGGATGGCCAATAGCGCGATGCCCCGCGTCAAACTGCCTTGCGTGAAATCCTGCGTGGTGCCGGCCAGCGCTTCGCGCAGGAGTCGCCACTTCTGGCGGGTGGGCGACAACGTAGTCGATGGCATTGGAGCCTCTCCGGATAGGGTGACTGGTTGAAAAGTCCTGCGCTTCAGAGGATCTGAAGCACGTTGTCCGTTGCGAGGGGATCGCTAGCGCGAAAGCCGGAGCAGGTAGAAGAACCCGCGGCGGTCTTCGCTAGCGAATGCTCGGACAAACTCGGTCAGAGGTAAACATAATCGACCTGCTTCAAAATCAGATTACCACATACGGCGGGCGGATGCTGGGCTGCCGCTTCCTGACCTCCTGACTCGCCGCTACTGCAAAACCGGCAGCGTGAGATAGTCTTCTGAAATGAAAAAGCTGCCCTGAGTAACACCCTGCGGGCTCACCCTCTGCAACTGCTGCATCAACTCGCGGCCCGTACGCCGGCCCGCGAGTGCGTCTTCGAAAGCGCGCGTCACCGCCGTGACCTGCGCGGCCGATTC
>JADGNS010000699.1 GCA_017883355.1 Candidatus Solibacter sp. | reverse complement strand
ATTTCGCGAAAGATCTCCACGGAGACCGTGTCGGTGGAGGGAGACTGCTCTTTGATGGCCATGGCGTCTTCGTAGCTGAGGGGCTTGCGCAACCTCTCTTCACGCGTCATGGCGTGGGGAGCGCCGAGCTGCAGCTTGTAAACCCACAGCGTACGGGTACCGAATTGCTCGGCCACGTCCACCAACTGCCTGTCCAGGCCGGCAATGATGGACGTCACGGCGATCACCGTGGTGGTGCCGATGAGCACGCCGAGGACGGTGAGGAACGAGCGGAATTTGTGGGTGCGAAGGGTGTCCAGCGCCAGCAGCAGATTCTCGCGAACGTGTTGACGGTAGGCTTGCAGCATGGGGAACTTCAATTCTCCGATCGGAGAGCCTCGATGGGCTCGAGCCGGGCCGCTGTCTTGGCGGGGTAGATGCCGAAAAAGAGGCCCACGGAGGTAGAGAGCGTCACGCCCACCACCACCGCGACGAGAGGAATCTCGGCGGTGAAGTAGATGTTCACCAGGCGGGCGATGAGGACGGCCAACAGCACGCCGGCGATGCCGCCCATACTGGCCATCATGCCGGACTCGAAGACGAACTGCCAAAGGATGTCGCTACGGCGCGCTCCCAGCGACTTGCGGATGCCGATCTCGTGGGTGCGCTCGGTCACGCTGGCCAGCATGATATTCATGATGACGATTCCGCCCACCACCATGAATACGGCCACCAGCCCGATGGTCACGGCGAAGATCGTGCTGGTCAGGTTCTTCCAGGCGCTCATCAAGGTATCGGAAGCATTGATGCCGAACGTGTCCTCCTCGCGATAGGGGACGTGGCGGCGGGTACGCATCAAGGCGCGCACTTCGTCCTGCAGTTCCAGCATGTGCTGGCCATCCGGCGACTTGATGTAAACCAGAAGTTCCGGACGGGTCATCCAGATGTTGCGAAAGGTACTCAGGGGAACGATAGCGAAGTTATCCTGGCTTTGTCCGAACGTACTGCCAACTTTTTCGGTGACACCGATGACGCGGAAGGGAAGGCCCGCCAGCGAAATCTCTTTGTCCAGGGGATCGACATTGGGAAACAGCTTTTCCACCAGATCCTGGCCGATCACGCATACCCTTGCGTTGCGGTGGTAATCGGCGTCGTTGAGGTAGCGGCCCTTCTCGACTTTTTCGCGGCCGATATCGGCGAAGCTGGGAGTCATGGCGTTGAGGGTGATCTCGTCGATCAGGCGGCCCTTGTAGCGCGCGGGCGGATTGGGGTTGAGCTGGGCCATGGCGCCGATTTGCAGGTACCCCTGGAGGTTATCCCGCAGATACTCGTAGTCTTCCAGGCGAATCGGTTTGTTGCGCCGCCGCGCGGTGAGGAAGGAATCGAAGCCCTGTGCCCATTGGAACTGGTGCAGCACGAAGGTATTGGTGCCCAGGTTGGCGATGTGTTCGGCAATGTAGAGGTTCATGCCGTTGACGATCGACATGACCACGATCAGAGTGGTGGTGGCGATGACCACGCCGAGCAAGGTGAGGAAGCTGCGGAGCTTGTGGCCGCGCAAAGCCTCCAGCGCAATCCAGAAGGCCTCGCGGGCCGTCACCCATTTGGTGAGGCCGCGGCTTTCCTTGCGCGCCCGCTCATGTGGCGCAGCCTGGGTTTGGCTGATCATGGTCACGGCTACCTCCGCCTTGCCGCTACGCTACTGGATCGAGTTGCAGCCCGGGCGATTGCTCCCCCTCCCCATAGCATGCCACAATCGTTCCCATGTCCCGAATCCTGCTCGTCTTTCTGGCCGCACTCACTCTCGCCGGTTCCACCATGGCACAGGCGCCGGCCAGCGGTAAACGCGTGCGCCGCCTGCTGATCCACAACGCCATCGTGATCGATGGCAATGGGACGCCCGCCAGCGGCCCCAAGGACATTGTCATCGAGAACAATACGATCGCCGACGTTATCCCGCTGGACGCCGTCGCCGCCTCCCGCGCCGGAATGCGGGCGCCGGTGCAGGCCGACGCCACGATCGACGCCACCGGCAAGTACGTCCTCCCTGGACTGATCAACGCGCACGCCCACTTGCAGGAGGAGCGCGGCGGCAAACCGCAGCCGCTGGAATACGAGCTCAACATCTGGCTGGCCTGCGGCATCACGACCATCCGCGACGTGGGCAGCGATACGAAGCGGGCGCTCGAAATCCGCAAGCAGAGCGCCGAGGGGGAACTGGCCGCGCCGCGGGTGTTCGTCTATCCCATGTTCGGCCGCGCGCGCAATGCCGCCGAGGCCCGCGCCCGCGTGCAGTCGCTGAAACAGCAGGGCGCCGACGGCATCAAGATCCTCGGTATCGATCGCGACATCATGGCCGCGATGGAGGACGAGGCGCACAAGGTGGGACTGCGCATCGCGCACCACGCCGGCGTGGAAGAGACCAACGCCTGGGACGACATTAAGTTCGGCACCACGAGCATCGAGCACTGGTACGGCATCCCGGACGCGGCCATCGAGAGCGGCGTGCAGGGCTTTCCTTCTACTTACAACTACAACAACGAGACCGACCGTTTCCGCTACGCCGGCCACCTGTGGCGCGAGGCCAACCCGGAGCGCCTCGGCAAGGTGCTGGACGGAATGGTGCAGGCGCACGTGGCCTGGGTGCCCACGCTGGACATCTACGAGGCCAGCCGCGATCTGGAGCGCGCGCAGAACCAGCCCTGGTTCGCCGAATACCTGCATCCCACGCTGGCGGAGTATTTCCGCCCCAACCCCGCCAACCACGGCTCCTACTTTCTGGGCTGGACCTCCACCGACGAAGTGTTCTGGAAGGAAAACTACCGCCTCTGGATGGCCGCGCTGCGCGAGTTCGACCGCCGCGGCGGCCTGATCGGCATGGGGGACGATGCCGGCTTCATCTATCAGATGTACGGCTTCGGCTTGATTCGCAGCATGGAACTCCACCAGGAGGCGGGCTTCCATCCCATCAAGATCATCCAGCAGGCCACCGGCAATAACGCGAAGATCCTGGGGCAGGAGGAGAAGCTGGGACGCGTGCGCGCCGGGTTCGCGGCGGATCTGATCGTGGTCAACGGCAATCCGCTGGAGAACCTGAAGGTGCTCTATCCCAGCGGCATTGACGAAATCCGCGATGGCAAGCAGGTACACACGGGCGGCGTGGAGTGGACCATCAAGGACGGCATCCCCTATCACGCCCCAACGCTGATGGCGCGGGTGAAGGAGATTGTGGCGCAGGCGCGGAAGAGGTAAGTGGTACGGGCGATCGATCCCAAGCTTTCCAACTCGCCCGCCTATCGAAACCGGATACCAGACGGTCCGACGACCGTCAGGCGGCCGGCGAGGTGCATCTCGAGCACTTTGTGTAACCGCTCGCGCACAAACGCGATGACGGCGCCTCGTCCCGACGTGTCAAGTCGAAACAAGACCACTCCCGCATGTTGGTGAATCGGATAGCGCTGGAGATTGGCGATACCCTTGTCGAGTGTAAACAAGATCCGATCGGCAGCAGAGGCAGCGTCCACAATTGCCGGGTCTGCCGCACCGCGAAGTCCCTCGTTGGCGACCGTGTCGGCATCGTGGCCCAAGTCGCGAAGATCCGTGACCAGTTCAACGGGGAGGTTCTCGTCAAGCTTGAACCTCATATTGCCCGGATCGGCACGAGACGTTCTTCATGCGCCAATTCCGCGGCGTAGGCCAGAGCGGCATTGATGTGGTCGACCTGAAGGGACGGATAGCTCGCCAAGACTTCATCCCGGGTGGCACCTTCGGCAAGACTATCGAGGATCACGGTAACCGGAATTCGGGTCCCCGTCGCACAGATTTCTCCGCCACAGACCTGTGGGCTGCTGCTAAGGTGCTCTTGCCACGTTGCCATATCTTCAGTTTACGAGGGGGCCGCCCCCACGTCCACTCCGCTGGCGGTCGCG
>JADGNS010000044.1 GCA_017883355.1 Candidatus Solibacter sp. | reverse complement strand
CTGTTAATTGGACCGGTACGGGTTTCGACCAAGTTTGCCTGGCCCCGACTCAACTCCCGCTGCCGGACGGCGCGTAGATGTACGGCCGGCGACGACTGTCTCCTAAGGTCGCGCGGGCCGGAAGCACTAAACCATTTTCCTTCCGCCGTCTCGCCCGATCTGTGACAGAATTGTCTAAATCCGCGCCGTTAAGGCCATCGGGCCCCAGCGTGCCGGCCGGAGGAACCATGAAGAGCCGGGCGAGTTGGCTGAGGTCTTTCGGCGAGATGCGGTGCGCCTATGGCCAGCGCATCGCACAATTGTATGCGGTTCTGATCGAGGCACAGAGATGTCACAAAACGATATCGATATAACGCGAAGAGCGCTATTTACCGGGGCCGCGACCTCCTTGGGAGTGTCGGTCCTGGCATCGGCGCCAGTCGCCGCAGCCCAATCCGCCGCAGCGCCCGCCGGCAGCGACGCCCGCCGGCGTGCCGATCTCGAGCTCTTCCTGAAAGTCTTTCCGCCGAGTCGCCCCCCCGCCAGCGGCCGCATGAACGCCCATGATAAGGTCTGGGAGGATTGGGTGAAGCGCACCGGCGAACTCCCGCCGGACTTCGCCTCCATGCCTTCGATCCCTGGCCTGCCGGATCCGCTCGTCCTCCGCGAGGGCGGCCGCGAAGTGCCGGTGACGAACGCCGCCCTATGGAATCGCCAGAAACAGTGGATCCGCGCGCAGTTCGAGCAGTGGGTTTTCGGAAATATGCCGCCCGCACCCGACAACTTGCGCGCGGTGGTCACCGGCACGCGCCGTGAAGGCACCGCCACGGTTCGCGACGTCCGGCTCGAATTTGGCCCCGGCCATCGCGCCAAGTTGCGGCTGCAGTTGGTCATTCCCGAGGGCAAAGGCCCCTTCCCCGTTTTCCTGACTGATCATAATCGCCGGCGTCCCTGGTTGTACACGGCGGTGAAGCGCGGCTATATCGGCTGCTATTACGCCGCCGCCGACCCGGTCTATGGCGACGGCGATGATTCCGATGCCTACATCGAAATCTATCCCGACTATGACTTCTCCTGTCTCGCCCGCTGGGGCTGGTCCGCGTCGCGCGCAGTAGATTACCTCGTAACGCTCCCGGAAGTGGCCAAAGACCAGATCGGTCTCACAGGACATTCGCGCGGCGGCAAGCAGGCGCTGGTGGGTGCCGCTTTCGATGAGCGGATCGGAGCCGTCATCGCCTCCAGCGGGAATACCGGTGAATGCGATCCGTGGCGCTACACCACGGACATGTTCGTCAACGAGAGCATCCAACTTCTCACCGCAGCGCAGCCCCACTGGTTCCAGCCGCGGCTGCGCTTCTTCGCCGGGCGCGAAGACAAGCTTCCGGTAGACCAGAACATGCTGATGGCCCTAATGGCGCCGCGGGGGCTGATGATGTACGCCGGATATGCCGAGTCCGCGGGCAACCCGTTCGGCTTCGAGCAGGCCTATCGATCTGTACTCAGCGTCTACCGCTTCCTGGGTCGCGAAGAGAACCTGTGGCTCAATCTGCGCGAAGGGGAGCATCCCACCAACGCCGCCGACATCGAGCAGTTTGTCGACTTCTTTGATTCGGTATTCGGCCGTCATCGGCGCCCGAAATTCGAAACCTGGATTTGTGGCTATACCTTCGATCGCTGGCGCGAGATCACCAAAGAAAACATCGACCCGCTCTCCTTCCCGAAGAGAGCGGTCGGCGATTTCGGGAGCGAGATCGAGTCTGCGTCGGACTGGGAAGGGCGCAGGAAATCCATTCGCCAGACGATCACGCACGTCCTCGGCGAAGCGCCGCCCGTCGTGCCCTTCGACGCGCTCCGCAACATCTCGGAAACGAACTTGGCGAACGAAGGGTGGCTGGCCACTCTCTACAATCGCCCGCTGGACGATCGGACCGGCGCGCGCTTCAAATCCGAAGGCATGGGAGTTCTCGGCCTTCCTTTCGGTGACGGACTGCAAGGCGATCTGTACTATCCGGCGGGTGCCGACGGCAAACCGAAGCCAGGCAGGTGGCCGGTGATCGTTTGGCTCCACCCGTTCAGCTATCAGAACGGGTGGTCCGCCGGACGTCCCTGGCTTTCCGGCGGATGGGCTTACCAGCAGGACGAGCGGCCGTCGTTTCCTATGCTGGTAAAAAAAGGGGTCGCGGTGTTTGCCTTCGATCAGATCGGCTTCGGAACGCGCATCCACGAGGCGAAGGCGTTTTATGAGCGCTACCCGAAGTGGTCCCTGCTGGGAAACATGATCGTCGACGCACGCGCGGCTGTCGGTGCGCTCTCGCGCTTGCAGGAGATCGACTCCTCCAAAATCTTCCTTCTGGGATACGCGCTCGGCGGCAAAGTCGGATTGCTGACCGCTGCCTTCGAGGATCGCATTAAAGGTGTGATTTCGGTCTGCGGCCTCGATCCCCTGCGGCTTTACACTTCGGATAAAAGTACGGAAGGCATCCGGCAGTACTCCCATCTGCATGGACTCCTCCCGCGTCTCGGCTTCTTCGTGGACCATCAGGATCGTGTGCCGTTCGATTTCGACGAAGTCCTAGCCTTGATAGCGCCGAAACCGGCCTTGGTAATGGCGCCCACGCTCGATCGTTACGCCCGTCTGGCGGACGTCGAGCGCGAAGTGGAAGAGTGCAAGCGAATCTACAGCTTGCTCGGGCAGCCCGGCGCTCTGTCGTTTGAAACACCGGCCGATTTCAACCGCTTCTCGCGCCGCATGCAGGAGCGCGTGCTGGAGTGGCTCACCGGCTACTTGTAAGCGCTGTGCGTAGCCAGAACGTTGCGTGCGCGCCGGGATGGCCGAGGCGCGCCGTCAAGGCAAGGACTGGTGCTGGCCGCCCAGGGCTGGAGTCACGGCGACGCAATGCACGTGAGCCGCTTCGACCCCAACAATCCGGATTCGCTCGTCTTCGACTTGCACGAAAACAGCGGCATTGATACGACCATTTGCAGCGCGGCGAATCCGGGGTGCGGTTCAACGCTCTACAACGCCCGCACTGGCGCCCTGGTGTTCGGAACGAACCTGTGCGTAAAAAGGGACTTCGGGAGCGGGATGGCCTCGGCGCTCGATCCTTTTCACCCCGGATATAACCTCTGGGGTGGCAACCAGGTCAACAGCAAATACTGGCTCTACAACCTGTTTGGACGGACGGTGGGCACGGTCCGACTTCCACAAATCTCGGAATCTGGTGGGACGCCGACCTGCAGCAGAGCGGGTGAAGAGGGGCGACCTGCTCGGGTTCTCCGTCATCGCCTTCGGCGTCCTGCGCCCGTTCCAGCACGCAGGACTTCCCGTTTGGCTCGTCCTTTTCTCCAACTGTACTTGAATGTGTCGCCAAGTACCGCGACGGTTGGCGGAGCGCTGTCGATTCGAGATGCCCAGCCAAGCGGCGGCATCCTGCCTACCGTCACGGCCATGCTAAAACGCTGAGAAGCCTGCTCCGCTTTACCGGACGCTGGCCAGCCAGTCGAACACCTGCTCCTGCAGAGACAGCGGGAAGCGGCTGAACTCCAGCGGCGTTTCGAGGCGCAGCGCGTCCGGTCGCCCCAAGCGCTCGTAGATGTGCCGCGCCTGACCCACTTCGCTTCGGACGTCATCCACGCGTGCATAGCGGTCTAACACCGGCGCGACCACCAGCACGGCACGGGGAGCCACGGAGGCCAGGACCTCGTCGAAATCGAGCGGGACGCGGTCTTCGTAACCTGCGAAGAACCCGAAACGGGGGATCAGTCCGTGCAGGTGCGAGTATTGCAGGACGCCCTCCACGCCCTTCTTCCCTGTGTCCAGCCGCAACGGATCGAATCCGGCAACCGCCGCCAGCGCCTTGACCCGCCCGTCCACCGCGGCGGTCAGCAGTCCCACCTTGGCTCCGAGAGCGTATCCGACGATGTAGATCCGCTGCGGATCAATGGCTTCGAGCGCCGCCGCAGAGTCGATGGCGGCCCGCGTGTCCGCCACCATTTTGCCCATCAGGCTCCACTGGGGATAGCGCCGGTAGAATTCGCGCGCATCGCGCACGCGAGAGCCAAAGCCGATCTGATCGAATGCCAGAACCGCGAAGCCTCGCTTGGTCAGGGAGGCAAACGCGGGCCTGGTGTCCCGCGAGTAGCCGGTACAATAGGCGAACGGGTGCAACCAGACCACCAGCGGCAGGCGCTGACCCGGCGCCACCGTCTCAGGGTAGTAGAGGTCGGCCTTCAAGTCATCGCCAAATGCCAGCGGCACGTATGCCATGCCGGGCACCTGCAGCGGGCGCTGGAAGAGCAGCGGCAGCCAGCCGTCGCTCGTGAAGACAGATCCTTTGAGCTTCTCGCGCGCGGGGAAGCGGATTCCCGCCGGCTCTTCCCCCAGGGCCCACTGGATGTGCTGCCGGATGCCGGCCTTCTTTTCCTCCCACGGGCCCTGGTTGTAATCGCCAGGGGTCCTCCGTGGGTACCGCGTGGGGTCGATGGATTCGCCGGAAATTCGTTTCCATTCCTCAAAGGTGTACCCGTTGATCCACGTCTCGCGTTTCGGGAAATGCTTGCGTTCGAATACCGAGTCCAGAAAATCGATGAACTGTTCGATATCCCCCGCGGTGGTGGGGTGCTCGCCGTCCCGCAGATTCAGCCAGAGCTTGTCGGCGGCGCCAAAATGCTCGTAGACCTTCAGCACCGACCGATAGGCCTGTTCGAAGCCGAACGGACCGCCCTGCGACTCCGGATACGCCGAGTACATGAACAGCGGGCGCGGCGCGACCATTGCCATCAGCAGGTTCTGGTCTACCGGCAGTTTGTCCTCGCGGCCCGCGAAGAACCGCAGCCGCGGATGAAACCAGTGCGGGAACGAGGTGGTGATCTGTGCGAGACTCTCATTCTCGAACATTTCGCTGGTATAGCGCCACGGGTTGCCTTCGCCGGTGTTTCCGCTGGAGGGGATGGCGGCCGCGATGCGCTCGTCGAAAGCGGCCGCCAGCAGCGCCTGTTTTCCGTTGCGGGAATGGCCGCTGATCGCGATCTTGCCCTTGTCCACCTCGGGAAGCGTGTAGAGGTAGTCCACCGCGCGCATTCCCGCCCATGCCCAGCGCGCCACGCAGGAAAAATCGTAGTCCGGATAGATCTCGATGTACGGATCGGAATCGTCGGCGTTCCCATAGATCGGATCGGCGGCGAAGTAGATGACCCCGATGTAGCCTCGGCGGACGGCGGTGGAGACCCACGGCCGCGTGCGCGGGTGATTCGTCAGAAAAACGGGGAACGGCCCCTTGCCGGGGGGAATCATCAGTTGCACGCGCAATGTCGCGCGGTGGTCGGGGCCGAATTCCAGGCGCACATCGCGAACCGTGACGCCGTTTTCGTCGTGGTTGCCGGTGACTACAGCGCGAAGATTGTCCGGCGCCGGGGGCATTTTCCCGTAAAACCATTGCTCGAACAGGGCGCGGATGCGCTGCCGTTCCTGCGGCCAGGCCTCCCGCGTGGTGAAGCGGGCTTCGGGAAGCCCGGGGACGGATGGCATGCTGTCGAAATCGGGTGGAAGCTCGCCCGTTCGCCGCGCCCATTCCTCCCACGACTTATCCTGTGCACTGATCCTGCCCGTGATGCGCGTGTTCGAAGGCGGGAAGATCTTCAGCAGATCGTCGAGCTCCTGCTTGCGGTCGGCGGCCGGCAACGCGGCGGCAAGCACCAGCCAAAGGGTGAGTTTCACCATGTGCGGAGTATAGCTCCAGGCGGCATGGGCAGGCTAGACTCGCGCGCGTGCGAGCAGGAGGAACCGGAGCGGGCCGGCGCTCTCCGTGGCCGTTCAAATCTGGTGTCCCACAATGCCAGCCTTTCGGGACCGCAAGCCTCAACCAGTGTCACAGAAGGTTCACGTCCTGGGACGGTCACAGTTCTCCATGCATGCAGCCAAATTCCTCCTGCTCGCCTGCTGCTCGCAGGGGCGCTCGTGGGGGGACTGTGCTATGCCACCCTTCGAAATCAGAACATCAGCCGCAGCGAAAGCTGGACCTTGCGCGGGTCGCGCGTTCCGGTCAGCGCGCCGAAGTTCGCGTTGATCTGCTGGCCTGCCGGGTTGAAGCGCGCGGTGGTGTCGTAGCCGTTGAACTGTGCGTGGTTCCAGGCGTTGTAGAATTCGCCGCGGAGCTGGAAGTATCGCCCCTCGCCCTTCCAAGGGATCCGCTTCGACACGCTCATGTCCCAGTTGTTCCACGACGGATTGCGCATGATGTTGACCCCGGCGTTACCGAAGTCGCGCAGCAGCGGCCGAGCGAACGCATCCGTGTTGAAGTTTTTGGAAAACGTCCGCTGGCCGTTCGACAGGTTCGGATTGCCAACCACGTTGATGCGGGCGCCCTCCTGCGAGCCGGTAATGTCCTGCCCGTCGGACGTGCTGAACCCAGGTGTGAACGGTGTTCCGGTCATGAACGCGGTAATCCCTGCGATTTGCCAGTTGTCGGTGAAGACGCCCAGCAGTTTGTTGCCATGACGCTTGCCCAACCCCGGCAGATCCCAGGTGTAGTTGAACACCAGCATATGGCGGATGTCGTACCCCAGCGGGCCGTAGTTGCGCTGGCGCACCGGGAAGTAATAGCTCAGCCCGCCGAAGTCGGCGTCGGACGTGCCGAGCGCCTTCGACCAGGTGTAGGCTGCCCCGTATTGAATTCCGCGCGACATACGCCGGTTCGCCGAGACCTGCAATCCATGGTAATTGGACGTGCCGTCGAAGGTTCGCATGTTGATGCTGCCCATACCCAGATACGGCCGCAGGTAGTTATCCGGCAGCGGACTCCCGGTCGTCGAGTCGATATTCTTCGCGTCGAAGTGGGCGTACATCGGAATCGAATTGATGTTGCGCTGCACGATCAGGTGCCGCGCCATGCTGCCGACGTACGAGACATCGATCATCGACTGGAAGCCGATCTCACGCTGCACGCCGAAACTGAAGTTCATCGTCGTGGGCAGCGACTGACTGGCGCTGTCCACCACCGTCACTCCGGGAGGTCCCACCACGCCGGTGGCCTGCAGGAAGGTGTCCACGTTCCCGAACGAGACCGTCGGGTTGTAGGACACCGGAGGCTGGCCCACCGTGCCTGAGTAGACGTTACCCTGCGGGCGGTCGTAGAATATGCCGAAGCCGCCGCGGATAGCCATCTTTCCGTTGCCCTTCGGGTCATAGGCGAAACCGAACCGGGGCGCTACCGAAAGCGGAGTGGAATACAGCCCTTCAGGAGCTCCCTGGCCGCCGATCGCCATGCCCGGCGCATAGTTGCCCGAACCCGGCACAAACAGCCCGATGTAGGTCACGGGGGCAACGTTGCCGTTGCGGGGATCGATCGCCGCCCGCTTGTTCGTTGCCGGGTCGATACCCGGACGGTACAGCACGGCGGCGGTCTTCGGGTCGTACGCCGACGGGAGGAACGTAGTCAGGAAGTGCCGGATGTCGTGCGTCGCCGGAGACGAGTAGACGCGGAGTCCGATCTCCACGTTCAGCCGCTTGGAAGCCTTCCACGAGTCCTGGACGTAGAACTCCGTCTGCGTGTAGCGGTACAGGGAATAGGTGCGCAGGCTGGCCTCCGAGTACGTGTTAAAGTTACCCAGCAGGGCGTTGGAGAACGCGTAGTTGGAGTCGAACGGATTGTTGGTGTTTCGCCCGAAGTCGAAGGCGCCGCGGGTGTTGCCACTGCCCACTTCGTCCTTCCGCATCCGCTCGATGTAGATGCCGCCCTTCAGGGTATGGGTGCCCTGCACCTTGGTCACGTTGTCGACCCAAGTGAACACCGGATTCTCGTTATGGTACGGAATGTTGCCGATGCCGCCGTTGATCGCGTTGGTAACGCCGCCAAAGGTGACATCGGGAATAGCGCCGGATTCGTTGCCGGACGGATACCACTGCCCGATGTTGGCCATCTTGTTGCGCGCGATCAGGCTCGGATCGCTCGGGTTGAACGCCTGCCCGCGGGTGCTCGCCCCCATGGTGAATTCGTTCACCAGCGTCGGGCTGAACGTTTTCGCCAGGTGCAGCAGGACGCCGCGTCCGTGCTGCCAACGGTAGGTATTGTACATGTCGTAGTTGTGGCTGCCCGCCGTCCAGTTGTTGTACGGCCAGTTCTCGTCGTCGTTGTCTTCAGTGCCCCGGAAATAGGCGTTCAGCGTGGGGCTGATGTTGTAGTCGATGCGGAACAGGTCTTCGCGCCGTGGGAAGGCGCCGCTCACGTTAGCGCGGTAATTGCGCGAGTACCGCAGCGCCGGATCGGCTTCCGTGTAATTCGGCTGCGGGAAGAAGTTCAAGATTGCCAGTCCGGTCTTATTGATGCGCGACGCCGGAATGGTGTTGTTGGGAAACGCCAGCCCCGTGGTCGGATCCTTGATCGCGATCAGCGCGCCGTTCACATCCCGGGTCTGCGAGAAGTCCCCAGCGCGCTCCAACGCCGTCGGTGTGGTGACGAACTGCGTGCCGGGATAGCTCCGCCGGCGCACGAACTCTTGCGACCAGAAGAAGAACAGCTTGTCCTTGTTCTTATTGAAGCTCTTGGCGTAGATCGGCCCGCCGACGGTGTAGCCGAAATTCTGGATACGCTCCACCGGCCGCACGGTGCCCGTCCGGTTGCGGAAGAAGCTGTTGGCATACAGCCCTTCGTGGCGGTAGAACCAGTAACTGCTGCCATGAAAGTTCTGCGTGCCACTCTTCACCGTCACGTTGATGGTGCCAGCGGCGCTACGGCCGTATTCGGCCTGGTAATTACTCGTCAGTACCTTCACTTCCGCCACCGCATCCATGTTGGGCTGGACGTGCGAGCCGCCGTTGGAGCCGGTGTCGGTATTTTGCACACCGTCGAGCGCGAAATTGATCGACGTGTCGCGTCCGCCATTGATGTGCAGCCCGCCGCCGCCCGTGCCTTTCGACACGTCGCGCGACTGCATGTTGGCGTCATAGATGCCGGGCAGCGTCGCGAGCAGCGCCACGAAGTCGCGCCCGCGGATCGCCGTGTTCAGCAACTGCGTTTCGGACACCAACCCAGCCCGTTCGCTCGAGGCGGTCTGCACTGGTGTGACTTCCGCCGTGACTTCCACTCTCTCAGTTACTTGCCCCATCTGCATGACGATCTCGCCCAGGGTGCGGCGTTCGCTCATGGTCACCGCCACATCGCGAACGTGATACGACCGAAATCCGGCCATCGCCACACCGACAGCGTAGGTGCCGGGCAAGACGCTCGAAAACACGAAGATCCCCGCCTCGTTCGAGCTCAGGGTCTGTTCCGCGCGCGTCTGCTGATTCGTCAGCGTGATTTGCGCGTTGGGAATCACGGCACCGGCGGGATCGACAACGGTGCCGGTGATGACTCCGCTAATGGTCTGCGCGAAAGCAGAATGCGTGAGCAGCAGGATCAGGACTCCCACCGCCGCAACGAAACTGTATAGTTTCCTCATGGCCAGCAGTATAAGGCAGTCCGAACTCAAGCGATAGGGGTTTCAGGTGTGAAACTCAACAATATTTCGCGCAGGTGGAATCGAGCGGCGGCCACAGGTTACACTTCTTGCTGGTGGAGCTAACGAGATTCTGCGCGATCATTGGCGGCGGTTTGCTCTTTGCGTTTGCCGCGGCCGCGCCGCGCCCGGCGCCGGTGAGCATCGATTACCCCTCCGACGGCAGCATCTTCCCACCCGAGTTCCCGGCCCCCGCCTTTCTCTGGCGCGACGCGGCGGCGAATGCCACGGAATGGACTATCGAGGTGAAGCTCGCCGGGCGGACGGACACGATCCTCATCCGGACCCGAGGTGACCGCCCGCGCGTGGGAGAGATCGATCCGCGCGCCGTGGCTCCGACCAATCAGCCCCCCAGGCTCACGCCGCAGCAGGCAGCGGCGCGCACCTGGAGACCCGATGCCGCCACCTGGACCGCCATCAAGCAGGGCTCGGTGGCAAGCCCGGCCACCCTGACTATTACCGGCTACCGCGGCACGGACGCCGTCTCGCGCGGCCGGGTCACGATACGGACCTCGACCGACCCCGTGGGCGCGCCCATCTTCTACCGGGATGTTCCCCTGATGCCCTCGGAGACGGAGAAGGGTGTTATCAAGCCGCTGCCGAGCAGCGCGATGCCGCTGATCGCCTGGCGCTTGCGCAACATCGGGGAGACCGGTAGCCGGCTGTTGATGGAGGGTCTGCACACGTGCGCCAACTGCCACTCGTTCTCTGGCGATGGCAAAACCATGGGGATAGACGTCGATGGGCCCCAGAACGACAAGGGGCTCTACGCCCTGCTGCCGGTCGGGCCCCGGATGTCGATCCGCGCCGAAAACGTGATCGCCTGGAGCACCTTCCGTGGCAAGCTCGGTGGCAAGTTGCGAGTCGGGTTCATGAGCCAGGTCTCCCCCGACGGCCGGTTTGTCGTGAACACCATCAACGATCCCGGGACCGATGAAACCGAGTACGAGCGCAGGAAGAACTTGCGCGAGGTCGCGCTGAACTACTACGTTGCCAATTTCACGGACTACCGTTTTCTGCAGGTCTTCTACCCGACACGCGGGATTCTCGCCTGGTACAGCCGGGAGACGGGTGTGCTGCAGCCGCTGCCCGGCGCTGACGACCCGCGCTACGTGCACACCAACGCCGTCTGGAGCCCAGACGGCCAGTACCTGGTCTTCGCCCGGGCGGAAGCGAAAGACCCATATGCGCCAAAATCCATCATCGCCGTGCGCGCCAATGATCCGGCCGAGACGCAGATCCGCTACGATCTCTACCGCATACCGTTCAACGGGGGACGGGGCGGGCAGCCGGAGGCCCTCGCTGGAGCATCGCGCAACGGCATGAGCAACAGCTTTCCCAAGGTGTCGCCCGACGGGCGGTGGGTGGTCTTCGTGCAGAGCCGCAACGGCCAGTTGATGCGGCCCGACAGCCGTCTCTACATTGTGCCGGCCGGCGGCGGCGCGGCCCGGCTGATGCGCTGCAATACGCCGCTGATGAACTCCTGGCACAGCTTTTCGCCCAACGGGCGGTGGCTGGTGTTCTCCTCCAAGAGCCGGTCGCCATACACGCAGATGTTTCTCACCCATCTCGACGAGGCGGGCAATGACAGCCCGGCAATCCTGGTGGAGAACGCGACCGCCGCCAATCGCGCGGTGAACATCCCGGAGTTCGTTAACATCCCGCCGGACGGCATGCTGACCATCGACGCGCCGGTGACGGACTACTACCGGATTGTGGACGAGGCGTCGGAGTTGATGAAGCAGGGCCGGCACCAGGAGGCCGCTGCCGAGTGGCGAAAAGCACTCGAACTCAGTCCCGCGGAGGCCCGGGCCCATAACAACCTGGGAGTGTGCCTCTTCTCCACCGGAAAGGTCGACGAAGCCGTCGCCGAGTATCGCGCTGCCCTTGAACTGAGCCCCGAGTACCCCGAGGCGCTCAATAACCTCGGCGATGCGCTGGTGCGAAAGAAGCAGTTCAACGAAGCGCTGCCGTACCTGGAAAAGGCCATCGACCTGAATCCGCGCTATGCCAGCGCGCACAGCAATCTGGGCTCGGCTCTGGCGCAGCTAAACCGGCTCGCCGAAGCCATCTCGCACCTCGAGAAGGCCATCGAATACAAGCCCGACCTGGCTGACGCGCACAACAACCTGGGAGTCGCCCTGGCCATCTCGGGCCGGTACGCGGATGCCGTCCCGGTGCTGCAGCAGGCCGTGAAACTAACCGGCGCCAATGAGCCGATGATCCTCGAACTGCTGGCGCGGATGTACGCCGAAACCGGCCGGTTCGAGCAGGCCGCCCAGACTGCGCGCAGGGCCCTAGCCGCAGCTTCAAGGCGCAACAACGCCAGGATGATGGAAATGCTCAAGGCGCGGATCACCGACTACGAGTCGCGGGTAACGCTCCCGCGACGGTAGCGCGCATGCGGTTCCCTCGGGTTCGGGTCCCAGCCGTAAGCGGACATAGTGCAAGCTGTAATGTAATGGATGGTTTGCTCCCGGGTGCGCGAGCTCCGGGAGGCCCTCTCCGCCAGCACCATCGCCTCGAAATCAGCAGCCGCAACGCGCGGGTCGCGGCGCTGCAAAGGCGCTGGGACCTGGCTGCGCGCCGGGCTCGATCCGATCCTCGACCAGCGGGGCGCGGACATGGTCGATGTGCCCGGCGGCGCTAGCGGGTTGCTGGTGCGCATTCCCCGCCAATGCCGCGCCCCCCGACGAGCGACCGCGGTTGACTGGCGTGATCTGCGGATGTGGACCCGCGCCG
>JADGNS010000698.1 GCA_017883355.1 Candidatus Solibacter sp. | reverse complement strand
AACACGCTAGTTACTACAGTTATCTACCGTTTTGTGGGGCAGGCAATCTTGCCTGCAAGCCGCCTTTCAGGCGGCTCTCTCGGAGCACGCGGGAGTCTCCGGTCCCCGCAAACGCCGGCTCAAAGCACTGGAGTCAATTGCCCTCCGGGGCGCTCTGCTCGGCGGACGTCACCCCGGGCGCCAGTTCCATGATCCGTATGTTGCGAAAGTAAATCTTGGCGCCTTCGGACTCCATGCAGATGTATCCTTTCTTCTGCGACGTGTGGCTGATCCCGTTGACGAACTTGCCGTTCACCGAGAGCTTGATCACCCCGTCGACCGCGACTACGTCGTACGTGTTCCACTCGCCTCTGCCCTTACAGCGGTTTTCGATCGACATGCTGCGCACGCCCCGCGCGTTGTCCGGGACCGTCTTCACTTTGCCGACGCCGAACAGTTCGCCGTGCACATAAGCCGCCGGCGGAGTTTTCCCATCCTGCTTGTGCAGGTTGGGCCACTCCAATTCCAGCATCTGCACTTCCACCCCGTCAGGGAATGGGCTGCCCGGATTCGCGCGAGGTCCACTCCACAGAAACATGCCCGAGTTTCCGCCCGGTTCCGTGTGCATCCACTCCACGTGGAGAACAAAATTCTCGTACTGCTTATCGGTTCGCATGACGCCGATCGGATTTCCCGAGCAGACCAGCATTCCTTTCTCCACCCGCCAGGTGTCCGGTCCTGTGTTCACATTCACCCACCCGGCGAGATCCTTGCCGTTGAATAAATCCTGGAATACCGGGACATCGGTCGCCTGAATACCGCCGATGGCCAGCAGGATACCGGCCGTCAGGATTACCACCCCGAATCGATTCATTATTTCGACCTCCGTCAACTACGGCCCATTCTATCGCGGCCCGCAAGATGCCGCCGTCACATGCTCGCCGGCGCACGCGCAAGGTGGGCGAATCCAATTTGTCTTATCCGTGTTCATCCGCGTTCATCCGTGGCCATTCCGTCTTTCCACCCGGGCTGTTAACGCTTTTCCTTCAGTGTCCGGCGGAGTTCCGCATTGATCCTGACCTCGGCGCCGCCGCGCTTGACCGTCACCACCGCGGTATCGCCCCAGTTCTTGGTGGCCATCACGCGGTTCCAGGTTTCGCGGTCCGGCGCCGCGATGCCGTCGAGCGAAAGTACTTGGTCATTCACCTGGAACCCGCTCTGGGCGGCAATCGAGTCCTTCTCTATCGCGATGATCTTTCGCTCCCCGGCGGTTTCGCTTGTGGAGAAGCCCAGCGACGGATAGAGCGAGTCGCGCTCATACGGAATGCCCCACACGAAATTCGCGTAGGAGGCTTTTACGCTCGCCACCGGTTTCTCCTCGGAGTCCTGCACCGGCACCGGAATCAGCGTGGTGATCTTGCCGTCGAACCACTGTTTGGCCTGATGCTCGATCCCCACCCCATAGGCCACGTGCCCGCTGCCCACCAGCACCACCAGAATCGAATCGGGAGGGGCGGCTTTCAAAACCTTTACGCTGTTGTAGCCCATGCTCGCGTCCCAAGTGGCTTGTGCCGCCTGCATGCTCTTTAACATGGATTCGGGCATGCCGCCGTGCATCGAGTTGTCGTCGTCAAAGGAGGCCTGGAAAAACACCAGGTGATCCCCGCTGTCGACATCGATCTGCGGCGGCACGTGCTGCTTGTCCGTCTCCGCGAGGTGGTCGATTCCCTTCTGACGAACAGCCGTCACCACGCTGCGCGGCGTATTCACACCGTACATGGGAATGCGGTTGTCACGGGCGTAGAGAAAAATGTCGCGATAGTAGTCCCAGTGGTAACCCCAGAATTCGTACCAGCGCGCCAACTGGAGGAAGCCCGCTTCCGTCAGCAACCCGTCCCGCCAGTTATCGAGGGACCTCTGCTCGGTGTACGGAAACATTTCGAGACCGATCGTCACCTTCCGCCCAGCCTCATGAAGAGCCCGGATCACGCGCAGTTGCACGCGATGAAAGTCGGCCGTGGTGTGCGATTCGCCTACCAGCAGCAACCGCGTGTCGCGCAGGCGGGCGGCAAGCTGGTTGGCGGAGAACACTTCGCCCGTGGCCGAGTCGGTGATCCCGTCCAGCACCACGCGTGCGTCGCGCGTGCGCCGTTCCGCATCCCCGATCGCCAGGTGAAAGATCTTCTGTTTGGATTGCGCGGACGCGGAAAGCGAAACCATCAGCGCTACCGCCGCCACCGGGAAACACCGCTTCATAAGTAAATAACTCCGAACGTGCAGGCTATCACGGGGCGCAGGGCTGCGGCGAGCAGCCGCGTCGGGCCAACTCGTTCCCGTCCCCAAGCCGGCTTGCAGGCTGATAGACTCCTGTTCATGCGATTCGGATTTCGGACTCTTCCATCCCGCGCTCTAGCGACCCCTCTCCGGGGGTGCACGGAATGAGCCCGGGAATCGATCCGTCCGCCGAACAGTTCGAGCGCGCCACGTACAGCAAGATCACCTGGCGGATTATGCCGTACCTGTTCCTGTGCTACATCCTGGCGTACGTGGACCGGGTGAACGTCGGTTTCGCCAAGCTCCAGATGCAGCAGGACCTGCGGATGAGCGATTCGGTCTTCGGAGTGGGCGCCGGAATCTTTTTCGTGGGCTACTTCTTCTTCGAAGTGCCCTGCAACATCATCATGCAAAAGGTGGGCGCCCGGAGATGGCTCGGTCCCATCATGATCGTGTGGGGCGTGGTCTCTTCCTGCACCATGCTCGTGAAGGACGCCACCGGCTTTTACGCCATCCGCTTCCTGCTCGGTATCGTGGAGTCGGGATTCTTTCCGGGCGTGATTCTGTACCTGACCTTTTGGTTCACCGGAAAGCACCGGGCCAAAATGGTGGCGGCCTTTATGAGCGCCATTCCGCTTTCGGGTGTGATCGCAAGTCCCATCTCGGGCTGGATCCTGCAACGGATGAGCGGCGCCGGCCACCTCGCGGCGTGGCAGTGGCTCTTCCTGATGGAGGGCGTCCCTTCGCTCGTCGCCGGCGCGGTGGCTCTCTATTTCCTCACCGACAATCCCACCCAGGCGGCGTGGCTTACCGCGCCCGAGAAGGAACTGGTGCTGGCGCGCCTGCGGGAAGAAGAAGCCCTCAAGCACAAGGGCGGTGCCGGAGGCCACCGGCTGATGGATGCGTTTCGCAACCCGGACGTCTGGCTGCTGTGCCTGGTGTACTTCGGATTCGTGCTCGGCAACTACGGGCTGGGCTTCTGGCTGCCGCAGGTCATCAAAGAAACCCTCACCAAAGACCCGCTCGCCATCGGGTGGCTGTCGGTGATTCCCTGGGGCGCGTCGGCCATCGTCATGATCGTGGTCGGCCACCACTCGGACAAGACCGGCGAGCGGCGCTGGCACATCGCGCTGGCGGGGTTGCTGCAGGCAGTGGCGTTCAGCATCTCGGCGATTCCCGGAATCTCGGGTATCGCCGGTTTCATCGCCCTGACGTTCGCCACCATCGGGATCATGTGCACGCTATCGCTGTTCTGGTCGCTGCCGACTTCGCTGCTTTCGGGGGTGGCGGCGGCGGCCGGCATCGCGTGGATCAACTCCGTGGGGAACCTGGCGGGCTTTGTGGGTCCCGCCGTCGTCGGCCTCATCCGCGACGCCACCCACAGCATGACCCTGGCGCTGCTCGTGCTGTCCGGGGCATCGATCGTGTCGGTAGTGACCACGCTGTACGTGGCGCGAAAGCGGCCCGTCGAAGTGTCTACCGCCCGGAAATAGTGTGCGCTGCAAAGGTGGGGCAGGCGCTTCCGCCTAATGCCACATACTTTTTGATCGCAGCCATTCTCCACAAATTGTGGGGCAGCCAATCCTGGCTGCCGCCGGCTTTTAGCCGGCGTTGCCGGCAGCGCATAGCCCGAAAGAGCCGCCTGAAAGGCGTCCCCAGA
>JADGNS010000697.1 GCA_017883355.1 Candidatus Solibacter sp. | reverse complement strand
ATGTAAGACTCGGCGAATCAGCACATTGACGCTCGGCACCAGCCTATCGCTGGTGGCATGGGGATTTCGCGCCAGGAATGCCGATCGCGCGGGTCAGTCGTCGTCTGGGCATTCTCCGAGTGGGCCGACCATCTGCCCGGAGGTGACTGGACACTTCCCAGGGGGGCGTCTGGTGGCGTGCGAGGCCGGTTCTATTCGCTGGGCCGGATGTTCTGGTTTAATCGGAAGAAGTTGGCGGGATCGTACTTATCCTTCAACGCCTGCAATCTGCCGAACTTTTCCTGGCCGTACGCCGACTTCACCCGGTCCGCGGCACTCTCCGAGTCGAAATTGACGTAGTAACCGCCGGAGGAGAACGGCTCCATCGAACTGCTCAGAGCCCGCACCCACGCGATATTCCTTTCGTCCTCCGACTCGTCTTTCCACATGCCTACGATCAGGAACGAGTGACGGGCGTCCCGGTTTTCCACGGCGGTGGCGTCCCGCGCAACCCGCGCCACGGCGCCACCCAGCGTATACAGCACCACGTGAGTGTACGGGGCCGGAGCCTCAAGGAACTGCTCTACCATCGAGTCCGCCGCCGGCGCGCGGACTTCCTTCAGAAAGCTGGATCGCCAGTAGTTGCGCAATCCGCGCGGATTGAATTGTTCGACGATGCTCTGCAGTGCCTCGTATGGCATCTGCCCGAGCTGGTTCATCAGCGGAGTTCCGGCGCCCGTCAACGGTTCGACGCACCGCTTGCCCTCCTCCTCCGCTCCGCAATAGCAGATGAGGAGGATCACGGCCCTGGTCCCGTCGGGCAGCGTGCCTAGCACCAGCAGCGAGCCCAGTTCATCGGGGGCGGACCCCACGAAATCGTCATACCGTCGAATGATCTCGCGCGCCCGATCGATCGGGTAGACCACCAGCCCGCCGTAGACGGACTCCACGGGGTGGAGGCGGTATTCGAACAAGAGTGGCCGACGATCCACCCCAAGGTCACCGGACGGTTACAACAAGGCCGTTTCAGGCCAGTGTACGAGATGCCCACTTCACGGCCGTAATCACCAGGCACTGGCAAGAACCGTTTGATGATCAGGAGCTGATTGAAAACGCCCGTGGGAGTTGCGCGCAGCAGAATGCAATAATTGAAAGCTATGCCCCTCACATCCGGAACTCGTCTCGGGCCCTACGAGATCCTCTCCCTTGTGGGCGCCGGCGGCATGGGCGAAGTCTATCGCGCACGCGACACGCGGATCGACCGTATCGTAGCCGTCAAGTTCTCGGAGACGCGCTTCAGTGAACGGTTCGAACGTGAGGCGCGGGCCATAGCCGCGCTGAATCATTCCAACATCTGTCACCTGTACGATGTGGGCCCGAACTATCTGGTAATGGAGTTTGTCGAGGGCGCACCCCTCGCGCCCGGGGGAGGATTGCGCAAGATCCTGCATGCAGCGGAGCAGATCGCCGCCGGGCTGGCGGCGGCGCACGCGGCGCGCATCGTACACCGCGACTTGAAGCCGGACAACATTTTAGTCACGGCCGACGGGCGCGTGAAGATTCTGGATTTCGGGCTGGCGAAGCAGGCGCTGAGCGCCGCGGCCGGCGACGCGACGCAAACGGTGGTGGCAGGCGCAACCGATCCGGGGACGGTGCTGGGCACGGTGTTCTATATGAGCCCCGAGCAGGCGCGCGGCGCGGAAGTGGACTCGAGGTCCGACCAGTTTTCGTTCGGCCTGGTGATGTACGAGATGGCTTCGGGCAAACGCGCCTTCGTGCGGGACTCGGCGGCGCAGACGATGGCAGCCATCATCGAGGCGGAGCCGGACTACAGCTTGCTCACCGGGCCTCCGGCATTCCGCTGGATCATCGAGCGCTGCCTGGCGAAAGATCCGCGCGACCGCTACGACTCCACCGTCGACCTCTACCGCGACCTGGAACAACTGAGGCGGCGGCAGAGTGAGTTGAGTTCGAGTGCGCCGGCGCAGGGCAATGGGGCGCCCGCCGCTCGCCGGCTCGGCTGGGCGCCGGTTGCCGTGGCCGCCGCGGCCGCCATTTGTTTCGGGCTAGCCGCGGGATGGTTCGGGCACTCGGCCGCCCAAACTCCCGCGCCGCGCTACCGCGTCGTGCCCATCGCGGTGGAAGCTGCCGCGGCCACCACACCTGCATGGTCGCCCGACGGTAAGATTCTCGCGTACTCACAGGAATCCGGCGGCTATTACCAGATTTTCACGCGCCGCCTGGAGCAGCATACGGAATCGCCGGCGCAACTCACAAGCCTGCCAAATGACTGCCTGTTCCCCTTCTGGAACCCGTCCGGTGACCGGATTTACTTCCTGGACGGTCGCGGGTTGTGGGGAATGGCCGCAGCGGGCGGACAGCCGGAGAAACTGTTGGAAAACGCGGTGTTCGCGGCCCTCTCACCGGATGGCAAGACGATCGTTTTCACACGCCGTTCGGACGCAGCGCTGTGGACTGCGACGGCAGACGGCAAAGACCTGGTGCGGCAGGAGACGACCATTTCTCCGCGAGCCGCGAATCTCTTACTCCGCTCGCTACGCTTTTCGCCGAACGGAAAAAGCCTGGCTCGCTTCGGCGATCGCGGCGTGGCCATCACTCCCTTCCCGTTCCGGGCAGGCGGCGCGCCGCTCTCCGCTGTGCAATTCCACCTGCCGCCCGATAGTTTCCTCTCGTGGATGGCGTGGATGCCGGATGGCCGCCACTTCGTCGGCGTCTTAGATACCGAGGCCTCGGTTCAGTTGTGTCGCGGGGATATCGGGTCCAAGACCTTGGAACCGCTCACCAACTCGGAACTGCATGAGTACTATCCCTCGGTTTCACCGGACGGAACGAGAATCGCTTACTCGGCATCCACGGCGAATTTCGACATTCTTTCGGTGGACCTGGCAACCGGAGCCGTCAGCCCGCTGGTGAACAGCGCGCGCTACGACGGCTGGCCCACCTGGACAACTTCGGGAGATCTGCTATTTAGCACCGACCGCATGGGGGAGAGCCAGATCTGGCGGAAGAACCTTCGCGACGGTTCGGAACGGCCGGTGCTCACCCCCGCGGACTTCGACGAGCCATCCACACACCTGCTGGTCCAGTCCGCCGTCTCGCCGGACGGCCGGTCGATTGTCTACCAGCGAGTTAACGCTTCGGGGATGCACCTCTACATGTCTCCGATCGGCGGCGGAAGACCGATCGCACTGGATCCCGGTAGCGCAGCCCGAAGCGATTCACCCACGTGGTCGCCGGATGGCAACTGGGTCGCGTTCGCTTCTGAAGGTGGACTCTGGAAGGTCCGGCCCGGCAGCCGCGAACGACCGGTGAAAGTGAGAGACGACCTGTCGTCTCGCAGCCGCATGGTTCGGTGGTCGCGCTCCGGCGAACTCCTCTATGCTTCCAAGGATGGCGTGTGCGTCACGGACGCAACGGGAGCGCAGTCGCGGGTGATTACAGATGAGCCACTGCTAGTTTGGGACTGGTCGGCGGATGGCTCGCAGATCTACGCCATCCGTGAAGGGTCCGCGAGGCGCATGGAACTGATCACCATAGACAGGAAGTCCGGACAGACGCGCTTGATTGCAGGCCTCGGCCGGATACCGGTCTCGCCGGAACCGATCGGATATGCGAGCCCTATCCGCTCGCTGGCTGTATCTCCCGACGGCAAACGCGCCGTGTTCGCCTACTTACAGCCGGATTCGCAGATTTGGATGATGGAGCAAGTGAAAGGACGCTGAGCTCCGGGTAATCGTCGAGCAAGAGCGCATAAACACGTGCGTGTTGGCAGCGTATCGTTTCCGGGTCAATAAGCGGTCCGAGCAAGCTCTGAAGCCTAGTGAACCAGCGGCGAACACTTGAAAACTGCACCAAAGGCCGTGAAACCGGCTTCTCGTAAACTGGCCACGAACGGCGACCCAGGAGATCGCTCGCGC
>JADGNS010000696.1 GCA_017883355.1 Candidatus Solibacter sp. | reverse complement strand
AACCCAAACATCGACTTTGCCCATTCTCCGCTCTACGTCAATAGCGAACTGAAACCCTGGATGATGCCCGCAGATGGTGTGCGGCGGGCGGGTCTGAGCGCTTTTGGTTTTGGCGGCACCAATTTCCACGCGGTGCTCGAAGAATACATTCCCCACAGGCTGAACGGAAACGGCAAGCGCTCGGTGGCGGTCAGTGAGATACCGCCGCAAGTGAAAGAGTCAATTATGAATGTCGAAGGTGTTCCCCGCACTTCTTTTTCCGGTACTGCCAACTCTTCTTCTTGCAAAGCTCCGTTACGCGGAGCGTTGGTAATCGGCGCCGCCTCCGAAGCCGCGCTCGTCGAGCGTTTGCGCGAGGTAGAGAAAGACGCCAAAGCAGGCTGGGCACCGCCGCCAACTGCTCCGGCTGAATCAGACCTGCGCGCGCCCGAGCGCGTGGCCATCGACTACGCCAACGCCACCGAACTGGCGGACAAAGCGGGCAATGCCCTCAAGGCGCTGGCGGCCAATCAGCCGGCGGTGTGGAAAGCCCTGCGGGCACAAGGCATCTTCCGCGGTCACGGTCCCGCTCCCAAGGTGGCGTTCCTGTATACCGGTCAAGGCTCGCAGTACGTGAACATGCTTCAGTCGCTCCGGGCGGCGGAGCCGATTGTGGCCGAAACCTTTGCCGAAGCCGATCGCGTGATGACGCCCTTGCTCGGCAAGCCGCTCAGCAAATTCATCTTCGTTGACCAAACCGACGCCAACGCCGTCGCCAAGGCGGAAGACGACCTGCGCCAAACCGCGCTTACTCAACCAGCCGTGCTGGCAACTGACCTCGCGATGACCCGACTCCTTGCCGCCTACGGCATCGGACCCGACTTCACGATGGGACACAGCTTGGGCGAATACGGAGCCTTGGTCGCCGCCGGCGCCCTCCCCTTTACGGATTCTCTCGAGGCCGTCAGCGCTCGTGGCCGCGGCATGACCCAGGTGGTAATGGAAGACAACGGCCGCATGGCCGCGGTGTTTGCGCCACTGGAAGAGATCGAGCGAATCCTGAAGACGATCCAGGGCAACGTCGTGATCGCCAACGTCAACAGCAACCATCAGGCCGTTATCGGCGGCGCAAGCAAGGCAGTCGAGCAAGCCATGGAAGCCTTCCAAAAGGCTGGCTATGACGTTGCCCCTCTAACGGTCAGCCACGCCTTCCACACATCGATCGTAGCGGGAGCCAGTGAGCCGCTGCGGCGAGTTCTGGAGCGCCTGCATCTCGAATCGCCACGTTTGCCAATCGTCGCGAACACAAACGGCGAGTTTTATCCCACGGGGCCTGACGTCGTGCCTAAGATGCTCGACATTCTCACGCAGCAGGTCGCTTCTCCTGTGCAATTTATTAAGGGCCTGCGCACGCTGTACGATGCTGGCGCTCGCATGTTTGTTGAGGTTGGACCGAAGAAGGCGTTGCAGGGATTTGCCGAGGATGTGCTCGGCGGCCACAGCGATGTGGTTTCGTTGTTTACCAATCATCCGAAAGTCGGGGACATCGTCGCCTTCAACCAGGCGCTGTGCGGCCTATACGCGGCGGGACTGGGCCGCGGGACTGCGGAAGCCTTGCGCGAGCCCGCGGTAACGACCGTGACTGCTATTCCCTCACCGTCGGAAACGTCTAAACCGATTCCCGTGGCAGCGTCCCCAACAAACACCTCTGGCACGCCAGCCGCGCCGTCGAACGGCGATCACTACCACGAACTCGGCCATTTGTTCGCCGATGTTCTCGATCGCGGCTACGAAATCTACCACGGCAAGAATGGGCGCCCTACCTCTGATCCCGTGGTCATCACTGGGGCGGCGTTAGGCCTGCCCGGAACCGAGCACATCTTCGATGATGGCAACATTGGCCGCATTCTGCGGGGCGATCAGTTTATCGATTTGATTCCCACGCGCTTCCGTCAGGGCATGCTCGACAAACACATCACGCGCCTGGTGAAAAGTGAGAACGGAGAAGCCACGTTCGAGACCCTCACCGATGTCGCGGATGTCATCAAGCTGGCGGGCCGTGGGGGCGCTTTCAATCTGCAAGATGAATTCGGAGTTTCCTCCGAACGCGTCGCCGCCCTCGACCGTGACACCCAACTGGCGATCGCCGTGGGCCTCGACGCATTGCGCGACGCCGGCGTCCCGCTGGTCATGCGCTACAAAACCACCACCAAAGGCACGCAATTGCCGGAGCGCTGGGGATTGCCCGACGCTTTGCGCGACGATACCGGTGTGATTTTTGCTTCCGCCTTCCCCGGGTTAGACTCGTTCGCCGATGAGATGGCGCGCTATTACGCGGACCACGAACGCCGCGAGCGGTTAACCGCGCTCGAAGGCCTGCTCGCCAGTGCGGTCGAAGGGAACGGTCATTCCAATCTGGTGCAGGAGATAACGCGGCGCATCGACGAGTTGCGCGCCGCCATCGACAAAGAACCGTATGTCTTCGACCGGCGGTTCTTGCTCCGCGTCTTGTCCATGGGACATTCGCAGTTTGCCGAATTCATCGGAGCCCGCGGCCCCAACACCCAAATCAACTCTGCCTGCGCGAGCAACACGCAGGCGGTGGGCCTGGCGCAGGACTGGATCCATGCTGGGCGCTGCAAGCGGGTGATCGTCGTCTCGGCCGACGACATTACCACCGACCATCTGATCGATTGGATGGGCGCTGGTTTCCTGGCCACTGGAGCCGCCGCCACCGACGAGGTGGTTGCGGATGCCGCCATTCCTTTCGACCGCCGGCGGCACGGCTTGCTTATCGGCATGGGCGCCGCGGCTCTGGTGGTGGAGAGCGCCGCAGCCGCCCGTGAACGTGGAATACAGCCCATCTGCGAAGTGTTGTCCACCATGACGGGCAACAGCGCTTTCCACGGTACCCGTCTCGATGTCCAGCACATCGGCCAAGTGATGGAGACCCTGGTCGCCAAAGCCGAAGCGGGCAGCGGCATTTCGCGTCGCCAGATCGCGGCGCAGACAGTTTTCGTTTCCCATGAAACCTACACCCCTGCGCGCGGCGGTAGCGCCTCCGCGGAGATCCACGCGCTTCGTCGCGTCTTCGGCGACGTCGCGGATAGCATTGTGATCGCCAACACCAAGGGCTTCACCGGTCACGCAATGGGCACAGGCATCGAAGATGTCGTTGCGGTCAAAGCGCTGGAAACCGGCTGCGTGCCCCCGGTCGCCAACTTCAAGGAAGTCGATCCGGAACTGGGACAGTTGAACCTGTCGAAAGGCGGGGCCTATCCCGTCGAGTACGCCATACACCTGGGAGCGGGTTTCGGTTCGCAGATCAGCATGATGCTCCTGCATTGGATCAAGACGAAAGACGGGATCCGTCCCAAGCCGAACGCTCTGGGCTATGCCTACCGCATCGCCGATGCCACCGCCTGGAGTGCCTGGCTGAGTAGCATCGCGGGCCGTCCAGTCGCCGATCTGGAAGTAGTCCACCGCACGCTGCGCGTGCGCGATCAAGGGGTAGCAGCGCGGGTCGCTGAAGTTGCTAAGGAATCGCGAACGGCGCCAGCAAAAACGATGGCGACTACCCCCACAACGCAAGCACCACCACCGACGCCAGTCGTCACCACGAAACCGGCGCCGCCGCCCGTCGCAGTCGCTGCACCGGCACCCAAAGTTCAAATCGCCGCTGCGGCTCCCGCTCCTTCCGCGCCGCCACAGCCGGCCGCGAAGGGTGATCTCAAGGGCGATCTGGTGAAAGAGAGAGTGCTGGCTCTGGTCGCCGAGAAAACCGGTTATCCGGTGGACATGCTCGATCTGGACCTCGATCTCGAAGCAGATCTGGGCGTCGACACAGTTAAGCAGGCGGAGGTCTTTGCCACCATCCGCGAGGCTTACAACATCCCGCGCGACGAGAACCTTAAGCTGCGCGACTATCCCACGTTGGC
>JADGNS010000695.1 GCA_017883355.1 Candidatus Solibacter sp. | reverse complement strand
GAAAATGCCACCTGATTCTGGTGGCCGGCGAAACTGGTGAGCGGGATGGTGTTCCCGGAAAGGGCTGCCGGGCCGGAGCGGCGCGCGGGAGCCGAGAGCCACAACGTCAGGGCGGCCCCCGCCAGAATCACCAGCGACGCCACCATCCAACCCACGCGCACCGGACTCCCGATGGCTTCCGCTCCCGCCGATTCCGGCCCAGCATGCCCTGGGACGGCAGGCGCCAGGTCTTTGCCGTTCTGGTCCGCGACGCCAGGAATTTCTTCGGCATCGAGCACGCGCACGTCGGCCACGAAACGGTAGCCGCGCTTGGGAATGGTCTCGATGTAGTGGTGTTGCTCGCACTCGCCCAGAGTCTTGCGTAAGGTTGAGACGTTCTTAGCCAGAGTGACGTCTTCCACGAACGTGTCCGGCCAGACCTGCCTGAGGAATTCTTCCTTCTCTACGATCCGGCCCCCGTGTTCCACCAGGACCACCAGGGTTTCGAGTGCCTTCGGAGTCAGGGGGACGTACTGTCCGTCACGCCAGAGCATGCGCTCGCGGGTATCCAGGCGGAACGGCCCAAACGAGTATAAGTGCTGATTTAACAGGCGCATACGGAGACGCCCCAGGTTACTTTCGATGGTATCACAACTTTGTCAGAACTTTTTCAAGCCGCCGGCAGCGACTTTGTAAACCATTGAGAACCATAATTCAACCCAGGTAACGTCTCAGATAGGCCGCGCTTCACGGCCCGACAGTTCTTTTGGATCAAGAGGAGTCACACCTATGGAAAACCACGTTCGCATGTTGCGCCGCGTTGCGCCGCTGCTCGCTGTACTCTGCCTGGCTGGCCTGGCATACGCCCAGGGATTTGGCACCATCGTCGGCACCATCACCGACGCCAGCGGGGCGGTAATTCCCTCCGCCAAAATCAAGATCACGGATGAGGCCACCGCGGCTTCCCGGGAAACCGTCACCAACGAACAAGGCTACTTTGTGGTCCCGGCTTTGCGGCCTTCCACCTACATGGTCACGGTGAACGCTTCGGGGTTTGCGCCCACGGTGCGCAAGGGCATCGTCCTGCAGGCCGACCAGAGTCTGACGGTCAACGAGTCCGTCGCGGTGCAGGCCACCGTCGAGTCGGTGGAAGTCTCGTCGGTGGCGACACAGGTGAACACCACCACCTCCACCAATAGCGAGGTGGTGGACCAGCGGCGGGTCACCGACCTGCCATTGAATGGGCGCAACGCGGCATCTCTACTAACAGTGATTGCCGGGGCGATCCCCGCGCCGGTCAACGACGTGGATCAGGGCAATACCAAGACCTTCCCCTCGGTGGTCACGGTTTCCACCAATGGCTCGCGCCAGAACCAGGTCAGCTTCCGGTTGGACGGCGCCACCAACACCGACATCTACACCAACGTAAATCAGCCGTTTCCGTTTCCCGACGCGCTGCAGGAATTCAGCGTGCAGACGGCCAACTATCCGGCGCGCTCCGGCGGGTTGGCCGGGGGCGTGGTCAACGTGGTCACCAAGAGCGGCACCAATGAGTTCCACGGCGGCCTGTTCGAGTTCAACCGCAATGAAGTCTTCAACGCGCGCAATTTCTTCGCATCGTTCCGCGACAAGCTGAAGCGCAACCAGTTCGGCGGAACGGTGGGCGGTCCTGTGAAGATTCCGGGCGTCTATAACGGCTCCAACAAGGATTTCTTCTTCTTCGGCTACCAGAGCACGCGCATCCGCAACCTGAGCGGCACTTCCAGCGCCTACTTCCCGCTGGCCGCCAATGTGGGCGGCAACTTCTCCAACGTGCTGAGCGCCTCGGATCCTTCGAACCCGTTCGCCAAGGCGACCATCGTCAACGATCCCCTCAACGGCCAGGCTTTTCCGGGCAACGTGGTTCCGGCGAACCGGCTGGATCCGGCGGCCCTCGCCTTCACCAAGTACCTGCCGATCCAGTCCAGCGGAAACGGCCGCGTGTTTTACGCGCAGCCCTCGGCGCAGAATTTCGGCGAATACGTCGCCCGCTACGATCACATCTTTTCGGAGAAGGATCGCGTGAGCGGGCGATACTTTACCGATAAGTATTACAACCAGCCGTTCCTCGATCCAACCAATTACGTGAACAACGTGAACCTGGCGAATATTCGGGCGCAGAACGTCCTGTTGAGCGAGACTCACCTGTTCAACGGGGGGATGCTGAATGAGTTCCGCCTCAGCTATTCCCGCGAAAATGCCACCCGCGGCGCCGCTCCCGGCAGCATCCAACTGAGCGATCTGGGAGTCAAGATCTTCCAACCCACGGACAAGACCCTGGAGGGCATCCAGGTTTCCAGCTTCTTCAGCGTGGCGCAGACCGACCCCGCGGCCTTCATCCGGAACCAGTACAGCTTGAACGACGATTTCAACTGGGTTCGCGGCAAGCACAGCATCGGCGTCGGCTTCTCCGTGCTGCGCGGCCAGGTTCTGCTGCGCAACCAGTTCCGCACTTCGGGCGCGTTCGCCTTTACCGCCGATGTCACCAACAATGCGCTCACCAGCTACTTCCTGGGCTACGTGCGCACGCTAACCCAGGGCTTCGGGGAGTTCAAAGATAACATGCTGACCTCCTATAGCACCTATGTGCAGGATGACTACCACGTCTCCCGGCGCCTGACCTTAAATCTCGGCTTGCGCTGGGATCCCTATGTTCCCTGGACCGAAATGAAGAACCGCACCGAGTTGTTCAGCATGGCTGCGTACAACGCGGGAACCAGGTCGCAGGTCTACGTCAACGCGCCTCCGGGACTGCTCTTCCCCGGCGACCCGGGCGTGCCGCGCTCGGGCCTGAATGGCAGCTACACCAATATCGCGCCGCGCATCGGTTTCGCCTACGACGTGTTCGGCGACGGCAAAACCAGTATCCGCGGCGGCGCCGGCGTGTTCTACGACGCCATCGCGCCCGGTACCATGAACAACCGGATTGTCGACCTGACCCCGTTCAGCCCGCAGATTGCCCTGACCCAGCCGCAAGGCAGCTTCAGCAATCCGTATCTCGGGATTGTCAATCCATACCCCTCGCCGTTCCCGCCGCCCAAGGACACCGCGTTTCCGGCGCCGGTGCTGGCGGTGACTTTCGACCCGGCCAACGGGTCCAAGGCGCGGACGCCCACCATTTATAACTGGAACCTCATGCTCGAACGGCAACTGCGCGGCGGCTGGGTGATGCGTGCGGGTTACGTGGCCTCCCATACCAGCCACCTGATGGAATCCATCGAGCTCAACCCCGCCATCTACACGCCGGGCAGCTCGCGCACCACCGATCAGCGCCGCGCGCTGCCGCAGTACGGCTCCATCTCGCAGGTGGGCCAGGATGTCAACTCCAGCTTCCACTCGCTTCAGTTGACGGCGCAAAAGCGCATGACGCGCGGCCTGAGCGTTCTGGCCAACTATACGTGGTCCAAGTCGCTCGACACGATGCCGTACAACCAGGGCATCGCCGGACCCGCCGCCGCCAATAACTCGCCGATCCTTTGGAACCAGCCGGGACGCCACGAGTACGACCACGGGCCCTCGGAATTCGATCACCAGCATCGCGCCGTGGGGTCGTACGTTTACGACCTTCCGCGTCTGGCCAAAACCAATCCCTTCGTGCGCACCGCCCTCGGAGGGTGGCAATTGACCGGCATCCTGACGCTGCAATCCGGTGGACCGATCACGATTGTCGCCGGCAAAGATCAGACGCAAACCGGCATCGGCGCCGACCGGGCCAACTATGTGGGCGGGACCATATACGGCGCGGGTGCGTGCGGCAACACCGTGCGCTGCGTCGATTACCTGGTTCCCGGGTCGTTCGGGCTGCCCGCCCTCGGCACCTTGGGCAACATCGGGAAAGGCAGTCTGCGCGGACCCAAGCTGATCAATTGGGATATGGGCGTGTACAAGGAGTTCCCGCTGAAGGCG
>JADGNS010000694.1 GCA_017883355.1 Candidatus Solibacter sp. | reverse complement strand
CTCAGAACAGACCCGGTATTCGGCGATACGGTCGCTTCCATCAAAAATCGCAAGCACGTTCACGATCTTCCAGAAGCGGTCCGTGCCCAATCCCCAGATGCTCACCGACTCGACTTGTACTTTGACTTGCTGCCACCGCGCCCAGAAAAAGCGACCATAAGAGGCATTAGTCTGAAAACGACCAACCAGTTCTTGAAGCTCCTTGCGGGTGGTTACATGCTCCTGGACGGAAGCAAGGCGCGGCTTGACGGTCTCGACGCCATGACCGGTGGCGACATCCTTTTTGTGCAGGATTCCCACGCAGCCCGTCAGAAGGAGCGTCCACACGGCGACCCATGGAACAATTCGAGTTGCGTTTAGCATGCGCAGCCTCATACTACGAGCATGCCGACATAAGGACTCACCAAGCACATCCAACGGCGTGAATAACGAACAGAGTAACCGATAACACCAGCGAGCCGCAATTCGTAGCAATTCTCAACACTCTGTTCTCTAAGTCGCTTCCACCAGGGCTGCGAATACTTCTTCAGTATCCCAGTCCTACCTTGACATCCTAATTCATTAGTACTATAAATCCGTTATGCTCCGTTGCGTGTCGTTCCTCACCGTCTGCCTGGTTGCCGGTCTTCTGGCGCAGGAGGTGGTCGCGCCCTCCATCCCTCAACTCACCAAGGACGGCGATGCGTTCTACCTCAAGGGCGATTACGAGGCCGCCCGGCTTGCCTTCACCAGCGCCTGGGAACTCGCCCAGCAGACGCCCAAGGACAATCCCCAGCGCTACGACATTCTCAAGCGCCTCACCAGCGTGCGCGCCGCCGCCGGAGAATTCGCCGATGCCGATAACTGGCTGCAGCAGGCCATCACCTGGCGCGAGAACACGCTGGGGCAGAAGGACCATAAGATCGCCGACGACCTGCTGATCTCGGCGAACTTGTGCCGCGGGATGAAGGATTTCGACCGCGCGCAGGTGATTTTGCGGCGTGTCCTGAGCCTGCACCTGGAGGCCTACACGCTGCTCAGTTCCATGGTGGCGGACGATTTCAGCCGCATGGCCGCCATCGACGGCGAGCAGAAGAAGATCGACACCGCTATCAGTTCACTCGACGCGGCGCTGGACATCCGCACCAAACTGGGCGGCCCGCTCGACCCCACGCTGATTCCGGACCTGGACCGCCTGGGTGAATATCACACCATGATGCGCGCCTACGATCTGGCGGAGGCGGCTTTCCGCCACGGGCTGGTGATCCGCGAGACGCTCTACGGCAAGACGCACGCCGACCTGATTTCCACCGTGGACGGCCTGGCCTACGCGCTCTTCGGACAGAAGAAGTATGACCAGGCGGAGCCGGTCTACCTACGCCTGATCGGGCTGTGGGAGTCCAGCGTGGGCAAGGACCACGCGATGGTGGCCGTCGCGCTGGACAAGCTTGCCGTGTTCTACGCGGCGCAGAAGAAGTATCCGGAAGTGCGCGACGCGCTGGAGCGCTCCGCGGCGATTCGCTCGCGCTTCCTGGCGCTGGGGATTTCGCAGCAGGCCACCCAGGCATTCACCGAAGGGCAAACGGACCAGGTGAAAGCCTTCTACCGGCGGGGACTGACGGTGCTCGATCCGCCGAACCCGATCAACGAGGACCTGCGCGGCCAGTTCGAAGATCTGCTCAAGTCGCTGGACGCTCCACCGCCGAAATCGGGCGCCGCGCCCAAAAGGGTGCCCATTCCGCCGAAGAAGAAGGACAAGCTCTGATATACTCCGGGCAAAGGATCTCACCATGACTGCTTCCCGCTTGCTACGGACCGCGCTGGCGTTGGTAGGCGCGGCTTCCACCGCCGGATCCCTGGCCGCGCAGACTGCGGCGCAGACTGTCGCGCAGGCGGCCGCCCGGATGGAGCAAAAGGCCGCCCTGGCGCCCCAGCCTCTGGCGCTGGAATTCCGCGCGCGCGCGGCCCAGGCGCTGCGCGAACGGTATCCGGAACTATCCAGCAAATTCCTCGACACCCCACTGGAGCGCCCCGCGGTCGTCAGGAGCGCAAGACCCGCCGCGCCCGCTTCGCCGGAAGTCGCCGCCATATCGACACGCATGAGGACCATGCGCGCGTTGCCCACAGACAGAGATCGCGCCCGCCTGGTAATCGAACTGGTGCGCGATATCCGGGCGCTGCCCGCGGCGCCGCAGAGACTGGGTCTGATTCGCAGCCTGTCCAATCTGGCCACGGAAGGCGATCTGGGAAAGGAAGCGCTGGGCGGGGTGGCCCACACCCTGGCCGCGGCCCTGCGCGAGCCGGGAGCGGGCGCGAGCGGCGACGATTACATAGGGCTGGCCAAACTGGTGCGCTACGAGCACCTCGAGGTCCCCTCCGATGCGCCGCTCGATGCCGCGCTCGCCTTGCTCGCTCTGCGCGAGCAGATTCAGCAGGAAAACGGATTCTCCCTGACCGGCATGGACGGCAAGACGTACACGCTCGCCGGGCTGAAGGGGCGCATCGTACTGCTCAACTTCTGGGCGACCTGGTGCCCACCCTGCCGCAAGGAGATGCCCGACATGGAAAAGCTCTACCGCGCCTACGAGCGTCAGGGACTGACCGTGATCGGCGTGTCGGATGAAGAACGCGCCACCGTGGAGCAGTTCCTGGCCAAGAATCCCTACAGCTTTCCGGTGGCCCTCGACCCGGGCAGGAAGGTGAACGCGGCGTTCAGCGTCGAGGGCATCCCCAAGAGCTTCATCTTCGACCGCGAAGGACGCCTGGCGGCGCAGGCCATCGATATGCGGACCGAGTCGCAGTTCATGGAACTGCTGAAGCGGGCCGGCTTGGAGTAGCGCGCCCCGTGGGGCAGCCAATCCTGGCTGCAGCCGCCTTTCAGGCGGCTTCTCGCCCATGGATTGCACAGCAATTTATTGGACACTACTCTACCGGCCGGCGATATCGATGCCCAGCTTCTTGAGCTCTTCGGAGTAGTACCGGCGAAGCAGAATGTCCCACTCCTCGCTGCCTTCGGGGATGTCGCGCTTCTGGGTGCGGATCTTGGCGCGGGCGGCCCGATCCACCTTGTCCTCGGTCATCAGGACTTCCGTCATCAGGCGCACGATCTCCAGACGCACCGCGTTGCTGTCCTTATTGCGCAGGCGCAGTTCACGGCTCTTGCGGAGCATGTCGATCACCTTGTGGGAGATGTCGCTCACCTTGTCGCGCGAGAGTTTCATGGCGTCGCCGGTATCCCGCCCGGATGCCTTGACCACTTTGCGCTGCGAGATCAGGGTGTTCTTGATGCGGCGGAACATCTCCTGGTAGCTCACGCTTTCGCGGCGCATGTACTCGCTGTACTGGCTCAGCAGATCGCGCACCTCGTCGTTGAGGCGGTCTTCGACTGCCAACTCTTCGGAGATGACTTCGGCGATCTTTTCGGCCACGAGATCGGGGTTCGACGTCTCAATGGTGCCGTTGGTCAGACTCTTAACGAGTTGTTTGGAGATGTATGCAACGAACTCTCTGGCAAGCAGCATGCTGTGTGCGCGAATCCGTAGTTTATCACGTATGGCGTACGATCTCGGTTTTTGCCGGTGAAAGGGGTGAAAGGGTGCACTGGAAGCCGGGGCCGACAACGACGTATGATTGGAGAGAGGCTCGCAATGACTGCACGTGAGAATGTCCATCAGCTCATCGACAATCTGCCGGAGGATCGTCTCGCCGATGGGCACGACTATATCGCCGACCTGCAGGACGAGGACACCACGCTCAGCCCGGCGACCACAGCCGCGATCGAGGAAGGCCTCGATGACATCCGCAACGGCCGCACCATTTCGCTGGCCGACTACCGGCGCGCGCGCGGCCTGTGAGCTACGAAATCCGCCTGTCCGGTCGTGCGCGTTGCAGATGTAAATGTCCTTGCGCAGCAGTTCGATGCCTTCCTTCTTCGCCGTGCCTTCGATCATC
>JADGNS010000043.1 GCA_017883355.1 Candidatus Solibacter sp. | reverse complement strand
CCATCCGAAAGCCAACCAGTTCGTGCAGCACATGGATGCGGCCGGCAAACTCGTGGCCTCCATCTGCCACGGGCCATGGGTTCTGTGTTCCGCCGGCGGTATGCTGAAGGGCCGCAAGGCAACCAGCTTCTTCGCCATCAAAGACGACGTCGTCAATGCCGGAGCCAATTGGATCGACGCGGAAGTAGTAGTGGACCGGAATCTGGTCACCAGCCGCAAACCCGAGGATCTGCCCGCCTTTTGCCGGGCGGCGATCCAGGTACTCTGCGCGACGAAGGCCTAGGGGGAGGAGGTTCCAATATCACCGTGCAACTCGTAGAAGTTGCCTAGCCCTTGCTCTTCTCGTGTCCGTTTCCGCCTCGCCGCATTGTGTTGATGAGCAGTTGCAGGTTCTCCCCGGTCCTCTTTACTTCAACCACAGTTCGTATTAGTTCTTGGAAAGGGAGTGTGGGATAGTTTGCCTCCCCGGTATCGAAAGGAACTATCGCCGATTACATTGGATGGCAATTCCAAACCACAACCGTGTTGCATCTACCCAAACGATGCTGACGTAGTCCCTACGCCAGGATTCTCTCAATTAGCCGGCTTTTGCGTAGAGCTTTCACTTCAAGTCGCGCACCGCAAACAAGGCCTTGACATTCTACACATCACGCCGTATATGTAGATTAGCTAGGCATATAAAATGGACGCACAAAAATCGGACCTGCTGCAGGGCACGCTGGACGTGCTGATTCTCAAGATCGTGGCGCTCGGGCCGCTTCATGGGTACGGGATCGCCCAGCGCATCCGGCAGATTTCCAAAGCCGTATTGCAGGTGCAACAGGGTTCTCTCTATCCCGCGCTGCACCGGCTGGAGAAGCGCGGCTGGCTTCGCGCCGAATGGGGCGAGGCGGAGACCGGGCGTGAGGCGAAGTTCTATTCGCTGACCAAAGTGGGCCGCAAGCAACTCGAATCCGAAACGGCGAACTGGGACCGGCTGTCGGAGGCGGTCACGATGATCCTGCGGACCGCCGAATAGGAGGACGCGATGTGGTTTCGAAGCAAGACGGCTGAAGCGCAATTGAACGCGGAACTGCGCTACCACTTCGAGAGCCTGGTTCGCGATTTCGTGGCGGCCGGCTTCCCGCCGGAAGAAGCGCGCCGCCGTGCGCGGCTGGAGTTCGGCGGCGTCGAGCAGATCAAGGAGGAGTGCCGCGACGTGCGCGGACGCTGGCTCGAAGATCTCGGGAAGGATCTCCGCTACACGGCGCGCACCCTGCGCCGCAGCCCCGGTTTCCTGGCCGTATCGGTGCTGTCGCTCGCCCTCGGCATCGGCGCCAACACGGCGATTTTCAGCTTGATCGATGCGGTCATGCTGCGCTCGCTTCCGGTTCGGGAACCCCAACGCCTGGTGCATGTCACGACACCCACGCCGGACGGCAAACCGGGATTCGTCTCCTATTCGCTGTTCCAATACTTTCGCGACAATCTGAAATCCGTCTCCGGGGCGTGGGCCGAGATGAGCGGCACTCCGACGATTCTGATCGACGGCGCGGAGGAGGCAATCAACGCCGAAATGGTCTCCGGCGCCCACTATTCGCTTCTGGGGATGGAACCGGCGGCCGGCAGACTGCTGGAAGCGGCGGACGACGTGATTTCGCCCGCCTCACCGGCCGCTGTGATCGGCTACCGGTATTGGCAACGGCGCTTCGGCCTCAGCCCCGCCGCCATCGGGAAGACGTTCACACTCCAGAACAAGGTGTTCACCATCGTCGGCGTCACGCCTCCGCGTTACCAGGGAACCCGGCCTGGACGCGATCCGGACATCACCTTGCCCCTCTCGATGATGCTGGATGAGAGCCAGCGGCGTGAACTCAGATCCAACATGCTCATCGTGCTGGGGCGCCTCGGGCCCGGAGTTACCCTCCAGCAGGCCAATGCGGAAGTGCAGGTGCTTTGGCGGCCCTTCGTGCAACGCGTAGCCGCCGAAGCTCCGGAGAAGGATCGCCCGGACATCCGGCGCCGGCGCGCCGCCGTGCTGAACGCGGCCATCGGATTCAGCCCGCTGCGCGACAGATATTCCGAGGCGCTCGTGGTGCTGATGGGCATGGTCGGACTGGTCCTGCTGCTGGCCTGCGCCAACCTGTCTTGCCTGCTGCTGGCCCGCGCCGCGTCGCGGCAGCGTGAGATCTCGATTCGCCTCGCCATGGGCGCGGGCGGCGGCCGGCTGATGCGCCAATTCCTGGCGGAGAGTCTGGTGCTGGCCGCTCTCGGCGGAAGCGCCGGTCTGGTGCTGTCCCGCTGGTTTACCGGCGCGCTGGTTGCCATGATGGCAAACGGCGGGACGCTCGTGCTCTCCACCGCCCCGGACTGGCGAGTGCTCGCCTTCACCGGCGCCATTTCGCTCGCCGCCTGCGTACTCGCCGGCATGGCGCCGGGATGGCACGCCCTTCGCGTCAACCTGAACCCGCGGCTCAAGCAGGTGCGGGCCGGCGGGGCCCGGCTCGGCAAGGCCCTCGTGATCGCCCAGCTTTCCATTTCCATGGTGCTGCTGGTGGGCGCCACCCTCTTCGTCGGAACCTTGGTGAAGCTTTACACCATCGACCCCGGTGTCCGCAAAGACGGCGTCTTGATGTTCAGCGTTCGATCGGCCGCGCGGTATCCGCCGGCACGCTCTTGGGCGGTGCAGGGTGCGGTGCTCGACCGGTTGAGCGCTCTGCCGGGCGTGACTTCCGCCAGCGCCACCAAGGTCATGCCCCTCGATGGCGGCCTGTGGACCCGGCACATCGCCGTGAAAGGCTATACGTTCCGCTCCGACGAAAGCGAGGACGTCGGCTTCAACGCCGTGGCGCCGAAGTTTTTTGCCACGGTCGGCACGCCGCTCTTGAGCGGCCGCGAATTCGACGAACGGGACACGAATGCCGCCAACAAAGTCGCCATCGTGAACCAAAGCTTCGCGCGCTATTTCTTCGCCGGCCAATCGCCACTGGGGCGCCTGGTGACTTCCGAGAAGGTCGCCTACGAAATCGTCGGCGTTGTGAAGGACGCCAAATACCAGAACCTCCGCCAGGGCGTGATCAAGACGATGTACATCCCCTGGATGCAGCGTGAAGGCGAACAGCCGTCCAGTTACAGCTTCCTGGCGCGGGTCACGGCCGGCGACCCAATGCGTCTGGTCCCGGCGCTTGAGAGGTTGGCGCGGGAAGCCGACCCGGCGCTGCGCCTGCGCACGCCGCAGACGTACTCCGCCCTCGTCGACCGCTCGATCGTGACGGAGCGCATCATGGCGACTCTCGGTGGTTTCTTCGGGCTGCTGGCCTTGATTGTGGCGTGCCTGGGAATCTTCGGTGTGCTGGCGTTTCAGGTCTCGCGCCGCATCAACGAGATTGGTCTGCGGATGGCGCTGGGAGCCACCCGGAGCGGTATTGTGGCGCTGGTGCTGCGCGAGGTCGCAGTGATGCTGGCGGTGGGATGCCTGATCGGCGCTTTCGCGGCGCTTACCCTGACCGGCCTGGCTGAAAAGATGCTGTACGGAATCACTACGACGCAACCCGGCGTGTTCGGTTTGGCGGCAGCGGTGCTCTCCGCGGCCGCCCTCGCCGCGGGATGGTTGCCCGCCCGGCGCGCGTCCCGCGTAGACCCTATGGCCGCACTGCGACACGAGTGAACGCTATTGACGTTCTTCCCTATTGACAGACTCGTCCGGTGGCGCTAATATATCCGTAACGGATGTATTATGGCAAAGCCGCACGAACTGCTTCCGCTGACCCCGCCGGTCTTCCACATCCTGCTGGCCCTGGCCGACGAGGAACGACACGGCTACGGGATCATGCAGGACGTCGCGCGGCAGACTGACGACGCGCTGCAACTCGGTCCCGGGACGCTCTACGGATGTTTGAAGCGGATGCTGGCGGCGGGACTGGTGGAGGAGTCGGACGAACGCCCCGATCCGACTCTGGATGACGAACGCCGCCGCTATTACCGCATGACCGCCCTTGGAAAGCGTGTGGTTCGCGCCGAAGCGCAGCGCCTCACCAGCGCGGTGATGGCGGCCAGGAGCAGGTTGGCTGGAGGTATTTCATGACGCCCCAATCCGGGTCCCAATCCAGTATGATCGGCAGTTTTTGCCGCCTTTACTCCCTCTTTCTTTATACGTACCCGCGCGACTTTCGCCGGCAATACGGCGCCGCCATGCAGCAGGTCTTCCGCGACCGCTGCCGCGACCTGGCGCGAACCGCCGACCCGCTGGGTCTGCTTCGCTTCGCCCTGCACGTCACCGCCGACTGGCTCACCACTACGGTCCGTGAGGGGGCAGCCGCCTTCTGGTCGGCCGGCCGCAAACAAACTCCCCGCGGCTTCGTCACCGAGTGGGCGGTCACTCTCGGCATATACCTCTTCGTCACCACGACTCTGGTGCAGGCCTATGTGATTCCCACGGGTTCGATGGAGGGCACGCTCCGCGTCGGCGACCACATGCTGGTGGACCGCGTGGCTTTTGCCGCGCCGGGTTCCGCCGGAGCCCGCATCCTGCCGTATCGCGAGTTGAAGCACGGCGATATCGTGGCCTTCCTCTACCCGGAGGACATCCGCCAGACGTACGTCAAGCGTGTGATCGGCCTGCCGGGCGATCGCATCCGTCTCGACAAGCAGCAGGTGATCCGTAACGGCCGCCGGCTGACGGAGCCCTACACGCAACACATCGCGAGGTACCCCGATCGGTATCGCGACGACTTCCCGCTCTCCCCGGAAGCCGGCACCACGCCGCGAGGCCGGGACATGTTCGAGCACCACGTAGTCTCTGGCGAGGTGATTGTTCCTCCGAATATGCTCTTCGTGCTCGGCGACAACCGCGAGAATTCCGCCGACAGCCGCTATTGGGGATTCGTACCGCGCAGTTATGTGGTCGGCAAGCCCCTGTTTGTCTACTGGTCGTTCGATGCGCCCACGGCCGACCTGCAAGAGTGGACTCTGAACCACGTGCTCGATGTGGCCCAGCACTTCTTCACCCGGACGCGCTGGGAGCGGACGCTCCTGGTCCCACGTTCGCAACCGGCACAGGAAGCCGGCAGTACCCAGGGAGATACGCAATGAAGGCCGTGGGGCTCGCCCTGTTCGGATGGCTCGTGCCGGGAGGGGCGTACCTGTTGATGCGGCGCTACCTGCAGTTTGTGGTCTTCGGCGTCCTGGTTTCGACAACGTTTGCCGCCGGCCTCGCGCTCCACGGCGGACTGCAATGGCCCCAGCCTGCCGAACTCCAGGGATTGGACCCATTCACGGTACTTCTGTTTAAAGGCGGGGCCGTGGCCAAGGTGCTCGCCGGCTGCCCGTTTCTGATCGCCCTGCCGTTCGACGGCGCTCCCGGGTTCCTGGATGGGCGCCTGCACGAGTATGGAACCACGCTGCTGATGCTGGCGGGCCTTTTCAACCTGCTCGGGATCTCCAGCGCGCTCGAATTGCGAAAGGCCGGAAACTAGTGCCGCACCTTACGTTCACTCTGCTGGTCGCGGTACTGCTCTCCATCGTCATGGCATTGCTCGGCAACCGATCCCCGCGGGAACGCCTGTACGTCGCGACGTACGTATTCCTCTGCTGCGCGGCCGCCACGGTGGTGGGCAGTTGGGGCATGTACCTGATTCATGGTTAGGCAGAAAAACTAAATGGCCACGGATGAACGCGGATGAACACGGATAAAGCAAGACTGCTTATCCGTGTTCATCCGCGGCCCCATGTTCTCGGGTAACCCTCCATAGATCCGGCAGGAGGAGTATAATTTCGCTGGATACGGAGGCCTACATGCTAGCCTACCTGGATACACTGATCGGCTTCGCAGTCGTCATGCTCGGCGCGAGCCTGCTCATCACCATCCTGACGCAGATGGCATCGGCCCTGTTCAGCCACCGCGGCGCGAACCTCCTGTGGGGCCTGGAGACCATGTTCCAGCACGTGCCCAATTGTCCGTTGCTGAATGAGGTGGACAACGCCAGGAAACTCGCCAAGGACGTACTCACCCACCCGCTGATTTCCGATTCCATATTTTCCGTCAAGCCGGAATGGCTCGCGGACCGGCTGCGGTTGGCCACCGCGGTGAGCCCGGAAGAACTGGCGACCATCCTGAAATGCCTGGCGGCAAAAGCGGAGTACCGGACGCTGGCACAGGAGATCACCCATCTGCTGGCGTCACGCAATCCCAGCGCGGACCGCCAGATTGAGCTGTTGACGGGCGCGGCGCCGCTGGTCAACGCGGAGCTTCCGCAGGTGGCGCCATTGGTCGTCGACACGGTGAATTCCATGCGCGATAAGGCGGGAGAACTGGAGGCATGGTTCGCCGCCACCATGGACCGCGTCTCCAGCAGGTTCACCACGTACGCCCGGGTTTGGACCATCCTGTTCGCCTTCGTGTTCGCCGGAGTCACCGGCATGAACACCTTCGCTTTGTTCGGCGATCTCTACTCGCACGGCGACTTCCGGCAGCAGATGGCGGGCACGGGTCCGCAGATGATCGAGCTGACGAAGAAGGTAATGCCGGAAGGCGCGAAGACCATGCAGGAGGCCGTTCAGGGCGCGATGACGGAGGTGTACACCGCGGCCGTCAACCGGGCGGTAAAATCTGCCGGGTCGGCCGCCGTCGCCCAAGCCGCGGATGGCATCAAGACGGAGGCCGACGGCAAGGCCTGGATCGCTAAGAACGTCGCGGACACCAAACAGCGGTCCGATGCGCTGGCTGCGTTGGGCCCGGAAATCGCCGCCGGATCCAAGTCGTTCCTCGAAGAGCGGACGAAAGATGCCGCGCAGGTGCGCTCGATTCTCACCAGTTCTTCGTTCGATGTGTTGGACGTGCGCTGGAAGAAGGGTACGCCGGTAGGGCCGGAGATCCCCGGCGTTCTGGCCACCGCGGCGCTGTTGAGCCTGGGCGCGCCGTTCTGGTTCAACCTGTTGAAGTCGCTGACGAATTTGCGTCCGCTGGTGGCCACCAAACAGGATCCCGACGCGAAATAGCCGTCACCTTGCTTATTATGCTTGCTATGCTTGCTTGATCATGCTAACGTTAGTGCGTGGAACAAACACACGCAGATCGCGTTCGCGAGCACGCCCGGCGAGAATACATCGAACCCGCGAGGCGCAGGCAGGAATCGACCATACGAATCGTCGCCGGCGAAGTTCAGAAAGCGGTGCGGCTCAGTAATCGGGTGGCCCTGGTCTGTCAGGCGCTGAAATCACATAAGTTCCTTGATGAGAACCATCTGGTTCTGGAGAAGTGGGATGGGCCGCCATCCGGCATGAGTACGACGGTCGTGTTCACGTATCGTCTGACGGACGAAGCCGGCCAAACCTCAAGTGAGTCGGCCGAGTCGCTGTTTCTTCAGCTGCGAGGCATTGCGAAGGACGTATTCCAGAGCTTGGGTGGGGGTGAGGCGTTCATTCGGAAAGAACGCGAGGAGTTCTATGGGCCTGGGCAAGGTCAGTGAGCCGCATTTACTGGGACACGATGCTGTTCGTGTATTGGCTGGAAGACCATCCAGACTATGCGGCTCGAATGGGCCACATTCACAAGCGTATGGAAGAGCGCCGGGATACGTTATGCACCAGCACCTTTACACTGGGCGAAGTGCTCACCGGGTTGTACAAGCGGGGCGCGGTGGAACTGGGAACTCAAATTCGGGAGACGTTCAGGTCACCCCAAATCGAATTGATTCCCTTCACGCCGGAGACGGCGGACCGGTATGCCAGGATTCGGGGCACTCACCGCGTTTCCCCGGCTGACGCGATCCACCTGGCGCGCGCGGCGCAGTACGGCGTCGACCTTTTCCTGACGAATGATCACCATTTGCAGGGGCTGGCGATTCCGGGGATCCAGTTTATCGCCGGTATGGATGTGAACCTCTTCTGAGGGGTCGCGCGGTTTGCTACGATCTCTCTGCATGGCTATTGCTTCTGAACGAATCCTCGATTCCGGCGACGGCTCGCTTTTCGATGTGCCCTCGAAGGCGCGCGGGCCGCTGGGGGCGGTGCCGGTCACCCCGGAAATGCTGCTGCACCGGCCCTCGGGCGACCTGTTCGGGTGGACGCAGAACGCGGGGATGGGCTGGGATCCGGCGCTATTGGGCGGCAAGGAGTTTCTGATCCTGAGCACGCACGGCGGGATACGCGCGGCGGATGGCACGCCGATCGCGCTGGGATACCACACGGGGCACTGGGAAGTCGCGCTCTTGATGGACGCGGCGGCCAAGGAGTTGAAGAGCCTGGGCGCGGTGCCGTTCGCGGCGTATTGCACGGACCCGTGCGACGGGCGCACGCAGGGCACCACCGGGATGTACGATTCCCTGCCTTACCGCAACGACGCGGCGAATATTTTCGGCAGGCTCATCCGCTCGCTGCCTACGCGGCGCGGTGTGCTGGGGGTGGCGACGTGCGACAAGGGGCTGCCGGCGATGATGATGGCGCTGGCCGGCGCGCGCGATCTGGCGGGCGTGCTGATTCCCGGCGGCGTGACGCTGCTTCCGGAAGACGGCGAGGACGCGGCCAAGGTGCAATCGGTGGGCGCGCGCTTCGCCCACGGGCAGATCACGCTGGAAGACGCGGCGGAAGCCATGTGCCGCTCCTGCGCTTCGCCCGGCGGCGGCTGCCAGTTCCTGGGCACCGCGGCCACCGCGCAGGTGGTGGGCGAAGCGCTCGGCATGTCGCTGCCGCATTCGGCGCTCGCGCCCTCGGGGCACCCGATCTGGATGGATATGGCGCGGCGATCGGCGCGGGCGGCGATGGCGTTGGAATCGCGCGGAGTGGCCATGCGCGATGTGCTGACGGCATCCAGCCTGCACAATGCGATGGTGACGCACGCCGCGTTCGGCGGCTCGACGAATCTGATTCTGCACTTGCCGGCGATCGCGTTTTCGGCGGGCCTGGTGCGTCCCACGGTGGACGATTGGACGCGCATGAACCGCCAGGTTCCGCGCCTGGTGGACGCGCTGCCCAACGGTCCGCGGATGCATCCCACGGTGCAGGTGTTCCTGGCCGGCGGCGTGCCGGAAGTGATGCTGCATTTGCGGCGCGCGGGATTGCTGGAGACCGGCGCGCTCACCGTCTCGGGTTGCACGCTGGGCGAGACGCTGGATTGGTGGGAGCAATCGGAGCGTCGTGCGGCGCTGCGGCGCGTGCTGAAGGAACGCGACGGCGTGGACCCCGACGATGTGATCATGGACCCGGACGGCGCGCGGCGACGCGGGTTGACGTCCACGGTGACCTTCCCCAAGGGCAATCTGGCGCCCGGCGGATCGGTGATCAAGAGCACGTCCATCGACCCGAGCGTGGTGGGCAAGGACGGTGTGTACCGGATGAAGGGTCCGGCGCGCGTGTTCTATACCGAGGAGGCGGCGATGGCGGCCATCAAGAGCGGCGGCATCGTGGCGGGCGATGTGCTGGTGCTGATGTGCCGCGGGCCGATGGGGTCGGGAATGGAGGAAGTTTACCAGATCACATCGGCGCTGAAGTACCTGGCGTTCGGCAAGCACGTGGCGGTGATCACCGACGCGCGCTTCAGCGGGATATCGACGGGGGCGTGCATCGGGCACGTGACGCCGGAAGCGCTGGCCGGCGGGCCGCTGGGCAGGGTGCGGGAAGGCGACCAGATCGAGATTACGATCGATCGCGGAAAATTGGAGGGTTCGGTCAATCTGCTGGTGAACGGCGACGCGGAAGAAGGCGCGCGGGAACTGGCGGCGCGTCCGCTGCGCGAAGATCTGGCGCCCGACGCGCGCCTGCCGGACGCCACGCGGCTGTGGGCGATGCTGCAGGACGCAAGCGGCGGGACGTGGGGCGGCTGCGTGTTCGACGTGGAAGCCATCGGGGCGCGGTTGCGGGGGGCGCCGTTGCCGGGCGCCGGCTAAAAGCCGTCCCCAGAAGGGACCCCAGCCAGGATTGGCTGCCCCACAGTATGTATTTCCTCTATAGTCCGCGCAGCGCTACTACCGTGACGTCATCGCTGCGGGCGGCGCCGCTGAATTCGTTGACGTCGTCCACGATGGCTTGCACCAGGGCTTCGGCGGGCTGCGATTGATTGACGCGCAGGGTGTGGATCAGCCGGTCTTCGCCATACTCGTCGCCGCTATCGGCGCCGGCTTCGGTCACGCCATCGGAATACAACAGCAGCGTGTCGCCCGGATTCAGGGTGGTGGCGGCCTCGGTGCAACTCCATCGATCGAAGGCACCGAGCATGGTGGCGGTGGAGTCGAGCGTTTCGAGTTCGCCGGTAGAGCGCAGCAATAGCGGCGGACAGTGGGCGCAGTTCACGTAGCGGACCCGGCGCGTGGCATCGTCGTAGATGGCGAAGACGAGCGTGGCGAAACGTTCGGCGGCGGTGGAGGCGAAGAAGTGCCGGTTGACGGTAGCCAGCACTTCGGCGGGACGCAGCAGCGCGTGCGGCGGTTGGCTGCGGAAGCAGGCTTGCAGATTCGCCATGAGGAGCGCGGCGGGGACGCCTTTGCCGGAAACGTCGCCGAGCACGAAGCCGATCGAGCGGCCGGGCATTTCGAGGAAGTCGTAATAATCGCCGCCGACTTCGCGCGCGGGCATGCAGTGGCCGGAATAGTCGAGGGATTCCAGGCGGCGCAGTTTACGCGGGAAGAGCTTCTGCTGGACGTTGGCGGCGATCTCCAGTTCGCTCTTGCGGCGGCGCACGGGCTCGGCCTGTTTGCGAATGGTGGCCAGCAGGCGGTTGTTGTCCCAGGGCTTCTGCACGAAATCCCGGGCGCCGCGCCGCATGGCCTCCACGGCGAGATCGACATTGCCCCACGCGGTCATGACGACGATGGGGACGGTGTTGCCCTGGGCTTCCAGACTGGCCAGCAGGTCCATGCCTTCCTGGCCGGATGTGGTGTCGCGCGTGTAATTGAGATCGGTCAGGATCAGGTCAAACGGGCCGCTGCCCCGGGCGGTAGCGAGCAATCGCTGCGGGGAATCGGCGGTGACGGTCTGCCAGCCCTGGCCCTTGAGAAGGAGGCGCAACGCTTCCAGCACGTCGGGCTGATCGTCGCAGACTAAGACGCGGTACGGTTTGAGTTCAGAATCCATCGGACATCCGCATGGGAATAGACAGGCACGTTGCATGCCGTGCGGATCGGCTGATTGCAGGCATTTTGGGCCAAACGAAGGTGTCCGGTTATGGGACTGGTTGTTCGGGACTGGGTGGAAAAACTCTTCCGGCGTCTGGTGAAGTGGCGTCGCCCAAATGCCGCATCCCCGCGTGCGCTATGATGGTAGATAGCTTTGCTCTCCGTCAACAACATCTCCATGCGCTTCGGCGCCCGAACTCTGTTCGAAGACGTCACCTGCACGTTCCTGCCGGGTAGACGATACGCGGTCACCGGTCCCAACGGCGCCGGCAAGTCCACGCTGATGAAGATCCTCACCGGCGACATCGAGCCGACGAAGGGCTCCATCACGCGGCCTAAGAAGTTCGGCGTCCTGCGCCAGGACCAGTTCGCGTTTGACCAGTTCCGCGTCATCGATACCGTGATCATGGGCAATGTGCCGCTCTGGAAGGCCCTCGCCGAGCGCGACATCCTCTACGCCAAGCCCCACGACCAGCTCACCGATGAAGACGGCATGCGTCTCGGGGAACTGGAAGGCGTGGTGGGCGAAGAGGGCGGCTATACGGCCGAGAGCGATGCCGCCACGCTGCTGGATGGCCTCGGCGTGGAAGACGGCCTGCACGAACGGCGTATGGGCGAACTCCAGGGCGGCCAGAAGGTGCGCGTCCTGCTGGCGCAAGCGCTCTTCGGTACTCCGCCGCTGCTCCTGCTCGACGAGCCCACCAACCACCTCGATCTCGATAGCGTCCACTGGCTGCAGGATTACCTCACCTATTACCAGGGCGCCCTCATCGTGATCTCGCACGATCGCCACTTCCTCAACAGCGTCTGTACCCACGTCGCGGATATCGATTACGAAACCGTCATCATGTACACCGGCGGCTACGACGACATGGTGCTGGCCAAGACGCAGATCCGCTCGCGCATCGAAGCCCAGAACCAGCAGAGGGAAAAGAAAATTGCGCAGCTCAACGAATTCATCGCGCGCTTTTCGGCCGGCACGCGCTCCAGCCAGGTGACTTCGCGTAAGAAGGAAGTGGAGCGCCTGCAAACCTCCGATCTGGCTCGCAGCAACATCGCGCGCCCTTATATCAAGTTCGAAATGAAGCGTGCGTCGGGCCGCCACCCGCTGGAGATCAAAGGCCTGACCAAGTCTTACGATGGCCGCAAGGTGGTGGATAACTTC
>JADGNS010000693.1 GCA_017883355.1 Candidatus Solibacter sp. | reverse complement strand
CCGTCCGGCCCTTCGATCACCAGGGCCGTGCTGCCGCCGCCGTCGAGATTCAGCGCGTTGTAAGCGCCGAGCTTGCGGATCCATTCCGCCGTTTCGCCCGTGCTGGCACTCTCGCTGTAGCCAGGCTGCCGCCCGTCGATCGCCATCAGGATGAGATACCGGCCACTGCGGCTGATTCCCACCGCCGAGCGCGGATGACGGTCCTTCATGCCACCGTTGTTCCTGCCTTCGATCAGCAGGGCGAAAAAGCCGCTCAATCCGTTGTAAGCCTCGCGGGCATCCATGGCCGAGCGGGCGATCCAGGCCTGGTGATTTGTGCTGATCAGTAACGCATCCCAGCGGTTGGTTGATAGGTAGAAATCGCCCCGCGACAACGATAGGCCCTCGACGTGCAACGGATCGCCCCTTTTCTTGGCAAGTATATCAAAAACCGACCCGTTAACCGCCACCTGGCATTTGAACTCGGTCAGGAACTCCGAAGTGGTGCGACCACTCCAGGCATTGGTTCCGTTGCCGATTCGCGGTGTGACCAGGTAGTCGATCGTCGGCTCACGCAGGCTGATTCGCACGGCGTGGACTCGCAGCCGCCGCGGGACCTCGGTTGAGCCTTCGCACATCTCCACGCCGCGAAAGATCGGCTTCCAACGTGATATTCTCGCGTGGGCGACCGAGTCCATTGGATTCCATGCCGGCGCATTCGTGGCGGTTACCGCCCGCGGCGCAGGGTTCGTCTGTCCAAACGCCACGATCGAGCTGAGCGCCAGGAGGAAGGCAGGCACGGCTCCGAATGCCGTCCACGAAGCGATCCCGTACAAGGCTGCCAACGTTGGGAACAAACCCGCCTTGAACCGGCAATTAGTCTCTGCGGTCACGAAAACCACCCTACTACTGGCATGCGACAAATAGCAATGTCAAGCCGTGCCCCATGTTCAGACCCCCACAATCCGAAATTGTCCCCAAGGGGCTGTCCGTATAATCCGGCATTGCTCCGGGAGTTGCCGCCGGCTAGGATTGCCTGAGCCATATTGCTGGTAGAGAATCTGCCTCAGCCAGTCGGGCGGGTGGACATCGGCCAAGCGAATGCGCGCGAAGTCCGGTTGCAACTGGAATCTCCGCGCCGGGTGCAGTGCCGGCGGATCGCCGCCGCCGTGAGTCGTTGGACCGAACTTGTATTTCAACTATGAAGAGCAATTGCCTTCGACGCTGGATGGCCTGTCTCTTGTTTCTCGCCCCAGGTGCCTGTCTCCTGCCGGCCGCGGACAATGAATCGCCGGCCAAAGGAGCCCTCGCGCCGGAAGGCGTAACCAACCTATCTCTCTCCGTCCCAGCCCCTACCAAACTTGCTGCATGGCAGCAGCGCCTGACCCTCGGCCCAGGGGATGTGCTGAATCTCCAATTGTTCGATATGCCCGACACGGCGCGGATGGAGGTGCCCATCGGCCCGGATGGGCGCCTCAGCTTTTTGCAAGCGTGTGACATCACGGCCGCAGGGCTGACCATCGATGAATTGCGGTCGAAAATGGATGAGGCACTGGCGAAGTTCTATCAGAACCCTCGCACGATCATCACGCCGTCAGCTTTCCATAGCAAGAAGTACTATGTGCTCGGTGCCGTGGTGGGCAAGGGCGTTTACACGTTCGATCGGCCCTTGAGTGTGATCGAAGCCCTGGCTCGCGCCGGCGGAGTGGAGACGGGCGTATATGGGCGGGACACGGTGGAATTGGCGGACTTGGCGCACAGCTTCCTCGTGCGCAACGGCCAGCGAGTGCCGGTGGACTTCGAGCGGCTCTTTCAGCACGGTGACTTGGCCCAGAATGTCCCGCTAGAACCGGACGATTTCCTCTATTTTGCCCCCGCGGACGCCAACGAGATCTATGTCTTGGGTCAGGTGGCAGCCCCCGGCGTGGCTGCGTTCCTGCCCCGGACCAGCGCCATGAGCGTCATTGCCGCGCGCGGCGGCTTCACTCCCCAGGCCTTCCGGAGCCGCGTGCTGGTCGTCCGCGGCTCGGTGACGCACCCGCAAACCTTTGTTGTGGACGCCGCGGCCATTCTGTCCGCCAAGATCCCCGACTTCCAACTCCATGCCAAAGACATCGTTTATGTGAGTCAGAGCCCCTGGGTGAAGGCCGAGGACGTGCTTGATACCGTCGTCACGGCATTCGTTCAGGGTTTCGTCGTCAATACCACTTCCAGGAAAGTGCGGCCGCTGACCACCTCACCTTGGATCAAATAGCATGAAAAGAATACTCCTCTTTTGTTCCACGGGACTACTGCTGGCGGTTGTTGTCGGATGCAGCAGTACCGGCAAGCGAACCGGGCCGCCCGCTCAATTGGTGAACCTGGCCGGCGATTCCATCACCCTGGCTGCGACCAATCAGTTGAAACCAGAGTGGCTGCAGCCGGGGACGACGCCTTTCACCCTGGGCCCGGGCGACCGTCTGGAGATCGAAGTTCTGGGTAATCTCAACTCGCGCGCCGTCACCGCTGTCGGCCCGGACGGCAAGATCTATTATTATTTGCTGCCAGGGATGAACGTCTGGGGGCTGACGCTGGCCGAAACCCGTGACCTGCTGCGGAAGGAACTTGGGAAATACCTGACTGAACCGCAGCTCACCGTCACACTGCGCGAGGTCTCCAGCAAGCATGTCTGGTTGCTGGGCCGCCTTAGCAAGCCCGGCATTTACGCCATGGCCGCGCCGATGTCGCTGCTGGAAGCCATCGCCCTGGCCGGCGGCACCGCGAGCTCCGGCTTACAGGTCAGCCTGCAGGACTTGGCGGATCTGCGGCATAGCTTCGTCATGCGTCAGGGCCAGTTCCTGCCCGTGGATTTCACCCGCCTCTTGCGGGAAGGCGACACTTCGCAAAACATCTACCTGCTGCCCGACGACTTTGTCTATGTGCCTTCCGCATCGGCGCAGCAAGTTTATGTGCTGGGCGCCGTCAAGTTTCCGCGCTCTGTGCCCTACACCGACAGGATGACCCTCGTCTCCGCAATGGCCAACGCCACCGGCGCGGCCACGGTGGACTGGTTCGTGCCCGGCAATTATGGTGTGACGGCGGACGCCTACCTTTCGCACGTGGCGATTGTGCGCGGATCGCTGTCGCAGCCGCAGTTGTCCGTCGTGGATTACGGCGCCATCATCAAGGGCAAGGCGCGGGACGTTTTGCTAGAGCCCGGCGATATTGTCTATGTTCCCAACGCTCCCTACAGCACGTTGAAACGGTACCTCAACACCATCGTGGGTACGTTCATTACCACGGTGGCGGCCAACGAAGGCATTGCTGCTGGAGGCGGGACGACCAGCGTGGGTACTTCAGTGTCGGTCGGGAAATAATCCCCCCGGTAAGCGAAATGGCGGGACCCGGCAAGCGAGCTGGCAAAGCGCCGCGCGACCGCTCGCAGATCAAGCCAGCGCCGCTTTCCCGCGCCCGATGCCGATGCGGACGCCAGCTTGACGGTGTTGCCCGCCACTTCCATATTCCAATCTGAACTTCCATCGCTGGATGATTTGATTCTCAAACACAATGGCCAAATTGAAGGTGAGCACCACTCCGCTGAAACCTCGCGCCACCCAGCAACTTCAATCTGGATGTCGAGATCGTTGACCACGTGGAAGTGGACCGCATCAAGCAGCCGGAGCCGGACGAGGAGGACGATAAGGCGCGGCTCGACATACTGGACGACCCGGTCCGCATGTATCTCAAGCAAATTGGCCAGATCCCCTTGTTGACCCGCGAGCAAGAGGTGGAGATTTCTAAGCGGATCGAAGCCGCCGAAGGCCTTGCGCAAGATGCGCCACCCTACCCGCATCCGCCAGCTTCACGGCTTCCTCGAAGTCCGATCGCCCCAATAGGCTCCCCAGGCGTGGTGCCGCTAGTCGCTGCAAGGAGCACACGTTCTCTGGCCGCCTTGAAGGCTTCAGTACCAGGCTCA
>JADGNS010000692.1 GCA_017883355.1 Candidatus Solibacter sp. | reverse complement strand
GAGTGCATCCGCACCAGCACGTTTTCCTTGCCGGACACCTCGCCGCGCACCAGCGCCAGATGGTACTCGGGGCTTAAATCGCTGGCGTAGGCGATGGTTCGGAACTCCCCAAAGTCGGTCGGAATCGCGCCCTCCGCCACACGGCGGATGAACTTCTCGTGCTTCATCCGGTGGCGGATCAGGTCGGCCACCGAGAGCATCTTCAGATTGTGGAGTTTGCAGAACTCCACCAGTTGCGGCACCCGCGCCATCGTGCCATCGTCGTTCATGATCTCGCAGATCACGCCGGCGGGACTGAGTCCGGCCAGCCGCGCCAGATCCACGCTCGCCTCCGTCTGCCCGGCGCGCACCAGCACCCCGCCTTCTCTCGCGCGCAGCGGGAACATATGCCCCGGGCGCGCCAGGTCCGCCGCGCGGCACGCCGGATCCACCACTTGCAGGATGGTGCGCGTGCGATCCGCCGCCGAAATCCCCGTCGTCACCCCGTCGCGCGCGTCGATCGATTCGCAGAACGCCGTCCCGAACATGGAAGTGTTGTTCGGGCTCATCAGCGGCAGGCGCAGGTAATCGCAGCGTTCCGGCGTCAGCGCCAGGCAGATCAGCCCGCGTCCCCGCACCGCCATGAAATTGATGATCTCCGGCGTCACCTTCTCCGCCGCGATCGTGAGGTCGCCCTCGTTTTCCCGGTCTTCATCGTCCACCACCACCACGATGCGCCCCGCGCGGATCTCTTCGATGGCGTCTGGTACCGAAACGATAGGCATAATTCATTGTATCCGCAGGGATTTGCTACACCGCCCGATATGCCGCTCCATCGTGTCGGCGGGTTAAGATGGTCGCAGGACCGTCGATGCCCAACCTGGCGCTTTTCATCCCGTCGCTGCCCACCCTGGATCTCACCGGGACGTTGGACATCCTGCTGGTCGCCTTCGTCGTCTACGAGGCGCTGATGGTGGTTCGCGGCACGCGCGCCGGACACATCCTCATCGGCATCCTCACCATGGTTTCCATCTACGCCCTCGCCAGTTGGGCCGGACTCGAGGCCCTGCGCTCGCTGCTTTCCTTCATCGTCCCCTATATCGGCCTGGCCATCATCGTGCTCTTCCAATCCGAGATCCGCCGCACCCTGGCCCGCATCGGCCGCAAGAACTGGTTCGGTCTGGCCAGAGGCTTCCGCGCTCCCGAAGCCCTCAGCGAAATCATGATGGCGGCGGAGCACTTCTCCCACCTCAAGATCGGCGCGCTCATCGTGCTGGAGCGCGACATCGGGTTGCGCACCTTCGTGGAAAGCGGCGTGCCGCTGGAATCCCGCATCACGCGCGACATTCTCATCTCCATCTTCCAACCCGGCTTGCCGCTGCACGATGGCGCCGTGATCATCCAGAAGGACCGTATCTCGGCGGCCGCGTGCTTCCTCCCGCTGACCACCAATCCGGCGCTCGCCCGCCAGTTGGGCACGCGCCATCGCGCCGCCATCGGCATCACCGAGGAAACCGATTGCCTCTCGCTGGTGGTTTCCGAGGAAACCGGACGGATGTCGGTGGCCGCCTTCGGTGAATTGTCCCAAGGACTCTCTCCCGCCGAAGTAGTGGACCGCATCAACCAGCATTTCGGCGTGCGCCAGCCCACCACGGCGCAGCCCGAGGATTTCGCCGGCGATATCCCCCTGCACACCGAACCCAGCCGCAAACCGCCAACCGAGAGGGTGCATCCGTGATCCGCACCTTGAGGTGGATCGGAGATCTGTTGTTTCAGAATCTCCTCTGGAAACTCCTCTCCCTGGCGATCGCCGTGGTGATCTGGGCCTTGGTCGCCACCGAGCCCGAACTCGCCACTTTCGCCAACGTCCGCCTGGAGTACAAGAACCTCCCCGAAGGACTGGAGATCAGTTCCGATCCGGTGAGTTCCATCGTGCTCGAACTCCGCGGACCTTCCGGCGCCCTGCGCGGCGTGGGAGACTCGGTTCATCCCGCGGTGGTGATCGATATGTCCGACGCGGCCACTGGCGAGCGCACCTTCAGCATTGACGACCGTAACGTCAAGGTCATGCGCGGCGTGCGCCTGATGCGCGCCATCCCCTCCGAAGTGCGCTTTCATTTCGAGCCGCGGCGCGTGAGCACGGTGCCGGTTCATATCCGATTCGTCGGCGAAGGGCAACACGGCTATTCCGTCGGGGAGTACCACGTGGACCCGCCGGAAATGGAAATCACCGGGCCGCGCAGCCACGTGACGCGCATCGCCGCGGTGGTTGCCGACCCTATCGATTTGGCCAACACCACCGGCACGTCGCAGTTTCACGTGAACGTGTTCACCGAAGATTCCTTTGTGCGTTTCCTGAACACTCCGGAAGTGTTGGTCACGGTTACCATGAAGAAGAACTAAGTGTGGGGCGGACCCCCTGGTCCGCGGGCGGCCCCCTGGCCGCCCCTTCTGAATCAAGGAGAAGGTTTGGGCAAACAGTTATTCGGAACCGATGGAATTCGCGGGGTGGCGGGAGAGTACCCGCTGGACCCGCTGACAGTCTATGCCTTCGGCGTCGCCCTGGGTAAGGACGCTGCCGCGCATGCCGGGCATCCCGAGATCCTGATCGGCACCGACACGCGCGAGAGCGGTTCGTGGATCGCGGAAATGGTGGCCGGAGGGCTGGCCAGCCAGGGAGCGCGCGTGCGCTACGCCGGAGTGATCACCACTCCTGGTGTGGCCTACCTCACGCGCACTGGCTCGTTCGTGGCCGGCGTGGTGATTTCGGCCTCCCATAATCCGTATCGGGACAACGGCCTGAAAGTGTTCGGCCATAACGGCTTCAAGCTGCCGGATTCCGAAGAGCACCTGATCGAACAGGAGATCTTCCGCCTGCTGGCCGAGCGCCCTACGCCCGCGCCGCTGCCCCTTGCCGTGGAACAGGACTTGGCCCGCCAGTATCTCGCTTTTCTGCAGAGCGTTTCATCGCTGCGCCTGGACGGCGTGAAGATCGTCATCGATTGCGGCAACGGCGCGGCCTGCCGCCTGGCGCCGGAACTGTTCCGGACCCTCGGCGCCGACGTGGTTGCCATTGGCTGCTCTCCCGATGGCCGCAACATCAATCTCAACTGCGGCGCCCTCCACCTGGAAGGCTTGCAGCAGGCCGTGGTGGCCCACGGCGCGGCCTTCGGCGCGGCCTTCGATGGCGATGCCGACCGCGCCATCTTCGTTTCGGCCGCCGGCAAGGTGGTCAACGGGGACGCCGTGCTGCTCGCCACGGGCCGCGCGCTCAAAGCGGCCGGACGCCTGCCGGGAAATATCGTGGTCTCCACCGTGATGAGTAACCTCGGCCTGGAAAAGGCGTTCGAGGCCGACGGCATCCGCATGGTGCGCACCCCGGTGGGCGATAAGTACGTCCTGGAGGAGATGGTCCGCCTCGGCGCCGCGCTGGGCGGCGAACAGTCGGGCCACGTCATCTTTCGCGAGTACGCCACCACCGGCGACGGCATGCTCACCGCCCTGCGCCTCTTCGAAATCGCCCACCATGCCGGCGTGGGCCTGGACGAGTTGACCGCCGATCTGCACATCTACCCGCAGTTGCTGGTCAACATTCGGGTACGCGAAAAGAAGGGGCTTCTGGAGTTGCCCGCGGTGGCAGAGGAGATCCGCCTGGCGGAGGAGGCCTTCGCCGGATCGGGCCGCGTGCTGGTGCGCTTCTCCGGCACCGAACCGCTGGCGCGCGTCATGGTGGAAGGCCCCAGCATGGAACAGGTGGAGACCCTCAGCGGCAATATCGCCAACGCCATCCGCCGCGCCATGGGCGCTTGAGCCACCGAGGCTCAGGGGGTTTTCGGCACCAGGACGAACAGAAAGTCTCCCACCTGCGCCAGGGCGCGCCATCGCTCCGGCAATGCGGCATATAAGGGCGAGGCGGACGTAAGGTAACCCATGTTCATCGTTTGCGGGTAGACAACC
>JADGNS010000691.1 GCA_017883355.1 Candidatus Solibacter sp. | reverse complement strand
AAATTCCACTGGTTCGAGGAGCCCATCGGCACCGGCAGGCCGGATTCCCTGGCGGGTTATCTCAAGATCCGCGCCGCCCTGCCGCACGTCATGGTATCGGGCGGGGAAAGCCGCACCAACCGCTTCGAGTTCAAAGAGTGGATCGACCGCGACGGGTACGACATCGTGCAGCCCGACTGCAATGTCACCGGCCTCACCGAAGCGTGGCACATCGCCCGCATGGCGAACCTCCGCAAGAAATACTGCTGCCCGCACAACTGGCACGGCGGCCTCACCACCATGGCCAACGCGGCGCTGGTGGCGGCCATTCCCAACCGCCACATGCTGGAGTTGAACCAGACCTACAATCCTTTTAAAGAGGAGATATTCCAGGACCCGCTGGTCGTGCGGAAAGGATACATGGATCTGCACGACAAGCCGGGGTTCGGCATGGAACTCAAGCCTGGAATCGCGGCGAAGTTTCCCTATCTGCCCGGCCGTTACGACAAACCGAATCCGGACCTTCCGCCGGTGCCGGGCGCCTGATCGCGGTACTTACTTCTTCTTCTGCGCCCGCATCCAGAGGCTTCCGAAATACCGTAGTTGTGTTTTCGCCGTTCCCTCCCGGCCTGCAAACCAGTCCTCATGGTGGAAGTTGCCGAAGTTCCCCGCGCCCTTTTCCTTCTCGTCCAGGTCGCCGATAGCGATGTTCAGCCCCATCTGCCGGTCGCCGAGCGCCGTCGAATAGAGCACTCCGGGCTCCACTTCCAGGCACGGGTTGAACGACACCGCCCACTCGATCACGTATCCCTTCCCGCCCGGCTTGGGTTTGGCCACCGCCTCCTGCGCCCCGCTCAGAATCCATTTCTGGTAAGTCTCCCAGGCCTTGGGGCTGCTGCGCGGTTCGCCTTCGAGCAATCCGCCCACCCCAATACCGTGCAGACGCGATTTGGTCAGGTTGCAGACCATCTGCCAGGACGAGCCATCGCCCACGGAATCCTGCGCGCCCGTCCAGCGGTTGGAGGCGTTGATCAGCAACTCCATCTCGTCGCCGAACCAAGGGTAACCCTGCGGCGTGAGTTCGTGCGCGCGCGGGTTATTGTCCGGCAGCCAGCGCGGCGTGTCGATGCCGTAGAGCACGTCGTCGGTCACGTCGAAGGCGAAGTAGAGGCGCGTGCCGTCGTGTTTCACCCAGCCTCGCAGGGAGAGATCTTTCGGATCTGTCGTCCTGGTGAATGCCGGAACCCAGTCGGCGACTCCGGTGAAGGTGACGGCATCGTCCCATTCCCCGGGGGAGATCACGCCGTCTAGTTTCGGCGTGCTGCCCGGATAAGCCTCCAGAGTGCGCGGGAAATCCCCCGCGAGTAGGGCGAGAACGCCGGCGCCCGCGGCGAGAGCGGCGCCGATCGCAAGATACGTTAAGCCGCGCATGGAACTCCTCCCTCGCGGCATTTGTCGGCGGACCGCGAGGTTTTCCGAAAGAGCCGCAACTGTGGCATACCCTTTTTACGTCACTACCGCTGGTTGCGCAAGCATGGGGCAGGATCGGGAGTTTTGATACTCTGGTGCTGGAGTTCGCGGCCCGGGCACTGGCCCTCCGCTTTCTTTAATTTAATATGAAGAGCCTCGCGGTTCTCTTACTGTCGGTCGCCTTAATGCCATGTGCGGCGGTGCAATCCGGCGCACCAGCCAACCCGGAGTCCGGTCCGGTCAAGGTCGAGATCAGGAAGCAGAACGGCCAGTTCCGCCTGTACCGCGGCGGCCGATCCTACTTCATCAAAGGCGCTGTTTACGGTGGAGATCCGAACGGCAAGTTTCCGATGAAAGATCTCGCCGCACGCGGCGCCAATTCCGTACGCTCCAGCGGCGCGTGGATATTGGACGAGGCGCAACGGCTGGGAATGACCGTTCTGGTCAATCTCCCCATGCGCATGGAGTCGGTGCACAAGTTCAACTACAGCGATCCGGAGGCCGTTCGCCGGCAGTTCGAAGAAATGAGGAAACGGGTCATGGAGTTCAAGGATCATCCTGCCGTGCTCATGTGGGCCATCGGTAATGAACTCTCTGTGGGCTACAAAGACCGGAACGTCTGGAACGCGGTGAACGACGTTGCGAAGATGATCCACGAGGTGGACCCGAACCACCCGGCCCTCACGGTGATCGGCGACGGCTCGATCAGCGGTGGCGATATCAAAGAGATCCAGCGGCGCGCCCCGGACCTGGACCTTCTCGGGGTTAACTACTACAAAGGCATCGAAGAAGTCCCCACAAAGATTCGCGCGAACGAATGGAACAAGCCCTACGTGGTGACGGAATGGGGCCCGTCGGGCGACTGGCAGGTTCCGCGGACCGAGTGGAAGGCGTCCATTGAAGAGACCAGCTCGGAGAAAGCCCAGCGCTACCTGGAGCGGTACCAGAGCACGATTCGCGAAGACGCCGAGCGGTGCCTGGGGTCGTACGTCTTCATCTGGCAGTGGCGGCAGGAGCGGACCCACACCTGGTACGGCATGTTCCTGGAATCCGGCGAGCGGACCGAGGCCGTCAACGTAATGCAGTACCTGTGGACGGGCCAGTGGCCCGCCAACCGCGCCCCGCGCGTCGAAGAGCTGGCCATCGATGGCAAGCTCGCGGCCGGCAACGTCTACCTGAGGCCCGGAGGCAGCTTCACCGCGAGCCTGAAGGTGCGCGACCCGGAGGGCGATCCTCTCACCATTCGCTGGGAGATCATGCCCGAGGTGGCCCGGGCCGGCTACGCCGGCGGGGGAGAAAAGCGCTCCCAGCCGATGCCGGAACTGATCCGGAAGGCCGGCGAACGCGAGATCGTCTTTTCGGCTCCGGCACAGGAAGGGGCCTACCGCGTGTTCGTCTTCGCGCTGGACGGCCAGGGCAACGCGGCCACTGCCAATATCCCGTTCTTTGTCAGGCGTGACCCCTGATGGGCTAGGTCTCGATCCACGAGGTGTTCATGACTCTCCTACGAAAATGGTTGCCGCATTCCACGGCCGCTTACGTCGCGGCCGCAATTTGTGTTGTCTGGGCCTCCCCTCCCGCCCGGGCGCAGCAGGAGAAGCCGCTGTTCGACAGGATGGTGGCCGCCCTTCCTCCGGCTCCGCACGAAGAGTTTTTCGGGGCTCGCATTCAGCGGACCATGTCGCTGCTGGCGAACAGCACCAAAGACCGGCGGTGGCCAGTCACAATTCTGATCTACGGACAGTCCATCACGGCCGGTTTGAAGCAGTCGAGGATGGAGGAGGCAATCAGGCAGAAGTTTCTGCAAGCACAGATTACTTTTCTGAACCGGTCGATCTCGGGGTTCTCCGCACCGCAACTGGTGAGGTCGATGTGGAACGATGTGTATCCGTTGGATCCCGACCTGGTGATCCTGCACGATATGGGAGCTTCCCTGCCCGAGTACGAGCGCATGGTGGAGAACATGCGACGGTACACGACGGCGGAGATCATCCTGTGCACGGATCCTTTGCGCGCCGAGGACGATGTGGACGCGCCCCCGGACGCGGACCTGGGTTCGGCAGCGGTCCGGCACTCGGCGCAGCAGTACGGCTGCGAACTGGCCGACGTGCGCGAGGAGTGGCGCGCATACCTCAAGGCGCACAGCCTGGCGCCGAAGGACCTGCTGCAGGACGGCGTCCACCCCAATGCACGCGGCCTGGAAGTGCTGGTGGGCCTGCTACTGCGGCATTTCCGGGTCAACCCGCTGATGCCGAACGACTGGATGCGAACCGTGCGCAGCTACGAAGCCAAGCGGCTGCCGGATGAGGGCGCGCCGGACGGTGTCGTGTTTACCGGGAAGCCGTGGCGCTTTGTGGGCCGTTCGGCCATCGGCGAAAGCCGCGAGAGCACGCTGAAACTGACGTTCACGGGAAACCGCGTGGATTGCGTGCCTGGCACAGGCAAGGACCTCAAGCCGGGGACGGCGACGGTGCGCATCGACGGGAAGGCGCCCTCG
>JADGNS010000690.1 GCA_017883355.1 Candidatus Solibacter sp. | reverse complement strand
TTCCCCGGCCTGCCGGCGCCGGGCCCAGATCGGAAGACCGATTGTTATCTGGGCGCACGGGCTGCATCTCGTTCTGCTGCGTCGTTTCAGGCGGCGATTGCACTGACATGATGACGATCTCCAATACTTCTCTACTCTTGCTCTTCTCTACTTTTGCCCCGACTGCAGCCGCGCTTGGCGGCGGCCGTGAATCATCGTAAATACACTCGGCACGAAAAATAAGGTGGCTACGGTTGCGAAGAGCAGGCCGCCAATCACGGCGCGGCCCAACGGTGCGTTCTGCTCACCGCCCTCTCCGAAGCCCAGCGCCATCGGCAGCATGCCGATAATCATGGCGAGGGCCGTCATGAGCACAGGCCGTATGCGCGTGTGGCCCGCTTCGAGCGCCGCTTGCCGTGCGGGCACTCCAGAATCCATACGGTCGCGCGCAAACGAAACCAGCAGAATCGAATTCGCGGTCGCAACCCCCATGCACATGACGGCGCCCGTCAGCGATGGCACACTAAGCGTGGTACGCGTAATCAGCAGGAACCAGCAGATCCCCGCCAGCGCTCCCGGCAACGCAGTAATAATGATAAAAGGATCGAGCCACGACTGAAAGTTGACCACGATCAGCAGATAGACGAGCACGATCGCCATCAGAAGGCCTACGCCCAGGCCGAAGAAGGAGGACTGCATGGTCTCGATCTGCCCGCGAACCACGATTTGCGTTCCACGCGGCAGATGGTCCTGGAATGGTTTGAGCGCCTTCATGATGTCCGACGCAACCCCACCCAGATCGCGCCCCTGCGTGCTGGCATATACATCGATGACCGGCTGCACGTTGTAATGGTTGACCACCGCGGGACGCGACACCGGCGTGAGTTGAGCCAGATTGCCGAGCACTTGCGGACCTTGCGCATTCGCGCCGTTCACCGGCGTGTTCATCAGGTCCTGCACCGACGTTTCCCGATACTGCGGGGTCTGAATGGCGATGGGATAAGTTACACCGTTCCTGGGATTCAGCCAGAAATTGGGAGCCGTCTGGAAGCTTCCACTCAAGCTGATCAGCACACTTTGTGCGACATCGCGGGCATTCAGGCCGACCTGGTTGATGCGGGTGCGGTCCATGTCCAGGTGGAGAGTGGGCAGGCTCATCATCTGTTGCACGTGCACGTCGGCCGTACCGGGAATCTGGCGCACCTGATTTGCAATCCTCTGCCCGATATCGTAGTTCGTGCGCACATCGGCGCCCAGGATCTGGATATCGACCGGCGCAGGCAATCCAAAGTTGAGAATTTGCGACACGATATCGGCGGGCTGAAAGAAAAACTCCACGCCCGGAAAGCGCAATGGGAGTTCACGGCGCAACTTACGCACGTACTGCGCCGTCGGATGATGGCGTTCCGGATTCAGCGAAATCAGAATCTCCGCATCACTCGTCCCAATCACGCCCGAACTGGCGTAGGAAAGATTCAAGCCCGAGTAGGGGACGCCGACATTGTCCAGCATAGTCTGCAACTCTTCCGCCGGAATCTCGCTGCGCAGCACGCGCTCCACTTCATCACACAGACGCGCGGTCTCTTCCACGCGCAGCCCGGGCCGGGCACGGACGTGCAGCCGAATCAGGCCCGCATCCACTTGCGGGAAAAAGTCCTGGCCCAGAAAGAACACCAGCACCAGCGACAAAAAACAGAAAGCCGCAAAGCCGATGGCGAATATTTTCCGGTGTTCGAGCGTGGTTTCCAGCAGTTGCTGATAGCCGCCGCGGAATCTTTCAAACCAGCGCTCGAATCTGCGCTGAAATTTCCCGAGGAAGTTTTTCGGCTCGGCGGCGCGGTGCTCGTGTCCGCGCATGATAAACATCACCATCGTCGGGATCAGGGTTCGCGAGAGCAGGTACGACGCCAGCATGGCAAAGCACACCGCTTCCGCCATGGGAACGAAAAGAAACTTCGCGACTCCGGCCAGAAAGAACATCGGCACAAACACAATGCAGATACACAACGTCGATACAAACGCGGGCACCGCAATTTCTTGCGCGCCATCGAGGATGGCTTGCTTTATCTCCTTGCCCATGGCCAGATTGCGCTCGATGTTTTCGATCGTCACCGTCGCGTCATCCACCAGAATTCCCACGGCAAGCGCCAGCCCTCCCAGAGTCATGATGTTGATGGTCTGGCCGAGCGCGCTCAGCAGAATCACGGAGACACAGACGGACAATGGAATCGAGACCGCGATGATCACCGTCGGCCGCCAATCGCCCAGGAAGAGCAGGATCATGACGGCGGTAAGACAGGCGGCGGTCAGGCCTTCCCGCAAGACTCCCTGAATCGACGCCCGCACGAAAAGCGACTGATCAAACAGAGCCTTGATGCTAAGGTCGCGCGGCAGGGACTGTTCCGCCAGCGGCACCATCGCCCTTATGCCATTGACGACGGTCAACGTGGAAGCTCCGCCCAGCTTGAAGATCGACATCAGCACGCCGCGCGCGCCGTCCTGCCGCACGATGTTGGTTTGCGGCAAAAATCCGTCCCGCACGTGCGCCACATCGCGCAGGTAAAGCGTGGACGAGTGCGAAGTCTTCACCGGCAGATCGTTCAGTTCGGCGATCGTCTGGGGAGTGCCGTTCATCTCCACCGTGTACTCGGTCGGCCCGATCTTGGTAGTACCCGCCGGCAAAATCAAGTTCTGCGCGGCTACCGCGTTGACGATGTCGACGGGCGCCAAACCATAGGCCTGCAGCTTGGCGGAATCGAGGTCTACCTGCACCTGGCGCGGCTTGCCGCCGAAAGGATACGGAGTGGCCGCACCCTGAACCGTGGTCAACTGCGTGCGCAGAAAATTCTGCCCCAGATCGAACAACTGCTGCTCCGCAAGCGTCTTGCTGCTCAAGCCCAGTTGCACAATGGGCGTCGAGGATGCGGTGTAAGTAATGACCAGCGGCGGAGTCGTGCCCGGGGGCAATCCGCGCAGCACGGTCTGGCACATCGCCGTCACCTGCGTCATAGCCATGGAAATGTTGACGGAAGGCCGGAAGAAGATCTTAATCACGGCGATTCCGCTCAGCGACTGCGATTCCTGATGTTCGATGTCGTTGACCGTGACCGTGAATCCGCGCTCGGAGTTGGTCACGATCCGGTCCGCCATCTCGCTCGGCGACAGACCCGTATAGCTCCACACCACGCTGACCACGGGAATGTTGATTTCGGGGAAAATGTCGACCGGAGTGCGCAGGATGGTGATGGGCGTAAGAATAATGATGAGCAGCGCCATCACTACAAACGTATAAGGCCGGCGAAGCGCTAATGCGACGATCCACATAAGACGGACGAAGACTGGGAATGCTGAAACTCGATACTAGCGGAAACTGTACTGCCGAAGCTGCGGCCCCCACACTGGCCTACGGACTTACGAATTAGGATTCGAAACAGTACGTTTCGGATTTAAATTATATTAGACTTCAGCCATGGCTCCAAACCATACCCGGCCCGCGAGGGACCGGAACGGAATCAACGGGACCGGCGGGAAGCGCCCGCCCGGCCGTCCACGCAGTGAGGAATCGCGTCAGTCCATCCTGCGCAGCACCCTGAAACTGCTCAGACAGCAAGGTGGATTCCCGGAACTGAGCATTGAGGCCATCGCCGCCGACGCCAACGTTGGCAAGACAACTGTCTACCGTTGGTGGCCGACCAAGGCCGCCCTGGTCGCCGACGCTTTCTCCGCCAGTGCCGACGAGGAACTCCGCTTCCCGAATACCGGCTCCGTACAAGACGACATGAGCCTGCAGATGAGGCGGCTGATTCGCATCTTCCGGTCCAGGCGCGGCAAGGTCGTGGCCGCGCTGCTCGCCGGAGGGCAATCGGATGCGGAGTTGCTCGAGGCCTTTCGCGAAAGATTTCTGTGGCCGAGACGCAGACAGGCCTACCAAACTCTGCAGCGCGGCATCGACCGCGGCGAACTACCCG
>JADGNS010000689.1 GCA_017883355.1 Candidatus Solibacter sp. | reverse complement strand
TTCGTGAGCGGTTATATATTCGTGCCAGGCACGGATTCGGAGGTAACCTTCGGCGCCGGTTCCACCCATGCGTGGATGCAGGCTTATTTGCCGGGCGCGGGCTGGATCGACTTCGATCCGACGAACAGTATCGTCGGAAACCGCAATCTGATTCGCGTCGCCGTGGGGTGGGATCACAGCCACGTTCTGCCGTTATGGGGTACTTATGACGGTGCGGCTTCATCCTTTCTCGGCATGGACGTGGCCGTGACCGTGCGCCAAGATGAACAGTGAAGCTTTCCGGACACTTCGCCCGAAAGGAGAAGGCCGGTTCCTTCTCTTCTGCGATCACGCCAGCCGCCGCATTCCCGCCGAACTGGAGAATCTGGGCCTGCCGGCATCGGAACTGGACCGCCACATCGCCAGCGATATCGGCGCTGCCGGAGTAACCACCGAACTATCCGATATCTTGGACGCTCCCGCCATCCTGTGCGGCACGTCGCGGCTGGTAGTCGACTGTAATCGTCAACTCGCCGCGGGCGACCTGATTCCGGTGGTGAGCGATGGCACCGCGGTGCCGGGCAACCGGAATCTCAGTGAGGCAGCGAGACAGTCTCGGATCGAACAATGGTTTGAGCCTTACCACGCGGCGGTTGAAGCGGTGATCGCGGACCGCCAGGCACGGGGACTTACTTCCATCGCGCTCTCCATTCACTCCATGACGGCATGTCTGGCGGGAAACGCGCGGCCCTGGCAAATCGCGCTGTCGAGCGATGACGACCGCAGCTTAGTGGAGCCCATGCTGGAGGCTCTGCGCCGTCCAGGCGACGTGACGGTGGGGGACAATCAACCTTATCGCCTGGATCCAGCCGTGGATTACAGTATCCCGTTTCATGCCATGCGGCGAAACATGCCCTACCTGCAGGTGGAGTTCCGCCAGGACGAAATCGCCGGCGCGGCGGGGCAGGTCCGCTGGGCTCGACGTTTCGCGGGAGCTCTAGCGGCTATACGGATCGGCTGAGCCCCTCAACGCCCCCCAAGGCGCACCCCCCGGGCCAAATCTCCCGCGAGCCGCGGGCGCCCGGGAGTAAGGATCGTCAGGTTCAACGCGGTGGGGCCGGCGCATTCCTCATGAAGGTTCGCGGGCAGAAGGAGCGTCGAGACAGGCCGCCCGGACTGTCCTACTGCTTCTTGGCGGTCCACTCGATGGGGGCGTTGCCGCCATCGGCCATCTGGCTGGTGAACTTGATCTCGCTCGTGGCGATCTTGCCCTTGTAGCTCAACTTGACGTCCTGATCGCCGAGCTTCGCCGTGATGGTGAAGGTCACGGTATCGCCTTCCACCTTGCCGTCGGTGATGGTGGATTTGCCGGTGAAGGTACTGGTGGTCTCGCCAGTCACCTTAGCGCCGTCCTGCTTGAAGGTGAAGGTCCTCTCCATCGCGCCGTTCGGCCCTTCCGCCGTTGCCTTCCAGTTGCCGCTGATGTCCGCGGCCCATGCGCTGAAGGCGAAAAATGCAATCAGTGCCGGTAGCCATTTCATAGGGAAAACTCCTTTCAACAGTCGTCAGTATACACTGAGGCAGGTGAGGCAGGGGCCGGTGTTTTCAATCGGTTTTCAGATCTGTTAATCTATGGTTTCGCAACAAGTGTGTTAATTCTCTACGCTGAAACTGTTGCAAAGGACGGCACTCATGACCATCGCCGCTATCGAACACCCTACGGAATACTTGCGCGCCTTGCCGGGCGACGATGTCCGGCAGCTTTTATGGCGCTTCGCCGACCGTTTCGACCTGCAAATGCTGGTGCAATCGGTGCGCGCGGTGGCGCGCGGACCGGTGGCCCGGCTGGTGGCTTCGGGGGCCCGCAATACCCACGAGTGGACGCCGGACAAGCAGGCGCTGCTCCAGGCGTTCGACGAATCGGGCATAACCGGGGTGTTCATGGACCCGGCCCAGGGCGGCTTTATTGAAGGGCCGAAGAACCTGGCGCTGGCGCTGGTGGCCTTCGAACTGGCTTGGGTGGACGCCGGCGCCGCCACTGGCAGCCTGGCCGGCTGCCTGGCGCTCTCGCCCATCCACGAGCGCGGCACCCAAGAGCAGCGCGACCACTACATGGCGCTGGCCGCACCGCCGCAGCCGGGGGAAGACCGCAAGCCGTGGCGCGGCGCGTTCTGCCTCACCGAACCCATCCCGTACGTGGGCGTGGAGACCGGCATGCTGGGTGGCAAGGTGCGGGTGAGCGAATGGGCGGAGGGAGCGGAGCCGATGCTGCGCGTGGAAAAGCGCGGACGCTTCATCACCAACATGGGGTTCGCCAACTTCGTGACCGCCGCGGTGGAATCGGACGATCCGCGGATTAAGGGTACCTGCATGGTCATCCTGGAAGAAGGCGACCCGGGGACGTTCGACCGCGGCACGCCGACGCGCAAACTGGTACACCAGCTCTCTTCGACGCGCGACCCCATCTTCGCCCTCACCGTTCCGGCCAGCCGCATCATCGGCGGATACACGGTGAAGGACGGCGTGATCGTGCCCAAGTACAACCACGGTGAAGTCATCGAGGCGGTGTTCCGCCGCACGCGCGTCACCGTGGCGATCATGACCTCGGCCAAACTGCTGAGCGCCATCGAGCCGGTGATCCGCTATCACCGGAACCGCTTCCGCGGCGGAAGCATCGTCACTGCCGGGTCGCCGCGCTACGAATTGGGCCTGCAGCTCAAGCAGGACGCGGTCCATCGCCTGGTGGACATTTGGGCCACGGGTGAGGCTAGCGCCGCGCTCGGGTTCGAAGCCGCGCGCGTGTTCGACCAGCTCGATCCGCTGGAGAAGCAGAAGGCCGAGATTATGGCGGCGCGCGGTCTCACCGGCGGCTCTTCGCTGATGAAGGCGATGCGCGCGGTGCAGAAGGATGCCATCGAGTTCCTGCACGGGAAGCGTCCCGAGCTTCAGGAAGACGCGCTGGTGCAGTACGCCATCCTGGACAGCGTGGCCAACGTGCTGTGCCCCGCCTGTAAGGTGTGGAACACCGGCCACGGATCGCGCATGATGCGCGAAGCCGTCAGCCTGATGGGCGGCTACGGCATCACCGAGGATTGCCCCGGATTCCTGGGGCACAAGTGGATGGACTCGCAGCTCGAAGCCACCTACGAAGGCCCCGAAGCGGTGCAGCGGCGGCAGCTCAGCGTCACCATGACGGACGAGTTGTTCCTGACCCAGTTCCGCGAATGGATCCGCGAGATGCGCCTCATCGCCAACGACCGGCCGGAGACCGGCGCCTGCTCGCTGGCCACCGCCATGCAGCTCTGGCTGTGGAGCCTCAACCACCTGCAGAAGGCCACCGATGCCGACGGCGGCAAGCTTTATCAAGGCTCGCGGCAGGGCGTCACTTTCCCGCTGGCCGACGCGCTGTGCTGGCTGCTGGCCTCGCGCTCGCAGATTCTGGACCTGCTGGAGTTGGAAAAGCGCGGTCCCGAGGTTCCCACCGTGGCCGAAGGTCTGACGGGGTTGACCGCGTTCCTCACCGACTTATGCCATGTGCAATCGGCGCACGCCGCCGGAGAAGTGGGCCGGGTGTGCGCCGAACTGGTCCACGGGTACAACCGCCACCCCTCGTGGGATACCGAAGGCTGCGCCCAGTGTTACCAGGCGGACGATCTGGATTGCATGGAAGCGCTGATCCCGGGAATCGCCAGCCTGGCGCGCGGCTACACGGACGTCATCGAGAGCTCCGGCGCCCACGCGAGTAAGGCCGGTCCGTGCGTGCGCTTCCACGGACTGGAGCAGTTCGCCGCGCTGCGCATGCGCATGGACGGCTGCCTGACCGGCTCGCAACTGGCCAAGGATCGGGCGGCCGAGGCCCTCACCAAGGTGATGATTCCGGAAGCCCTGGATTACCCGGCATGAGCGGGCAGGATGTGGACCGGCAGACGATGGATGTGGACATTGTCTGTGTCGGTTTCGGTCCCGCTAC
>JADGNS010000042.1 GCA_017883355.1 Candidatus Solibacter sp. | reverse complement strand
AACCTCTGGTTGATGGTCACTGCGGGTAGTCGTCCAAATTACGGGCCATAAGCGCCTGAACCTGCTCGAAGGCCACCCTGATCGCCGGCGGCGGGCAGGCCACCAAAGTTCGAAACGCGTCCACGATGGGGAGCCGGTTTGTGCCCCCTATTTCTCGAGAACGCCCTCGTACAGCGCCGCCATCGGCACCCGGCAATCAATCGCCGTGAACTCGCAATCCGCTTCCCAGCCGCGGGTTTCGCTGATCCGCCAGAACCCCGCCTCATCCCGCGTGTGGATTTCCACCCAGGGCTGCTCCTGTGATACCAACGCATACTGGCGGAGCGACCCGCTCGCCCGATACTCCCGCGACTTCGCTCCGCGATCCATCCCCTCGGTGCTCTGCGAAAGCACCTCCGCCACGAACACAGGGTTCGTCATCACGTGCGGCCGGCCCTCCACGGTCTCAACCGGACCGCAAAGCACCATCACGTCCGGATACGTGAACATCTCTCCCGATCCAGTCCGGAATAACACGTCGCTGCCAACAACCCGGCACCCACGTCCGCGCAGCGCCGCGCGGAGTTCCGCCCCCAGATTCATCGCCAGCATCCCGTGAGCGAGGGATCCCCCTGCCATGGCTGTGACCGCACCGGCACAGTACATGTGGCGAGTCGAGGACTGCTCCTCCTGGTCCAAATATTCGTCCGGAGAAATCCACGGAATGTGCCTCACGGCCATACTCATATCCTACTCCGGCGCCTGCGTCCTTGCCGACGTTCTTCAAGAATGCCGGCACGAATGCCGGCATGGCAGCCGAAAGGCTACGCTACTCATACCGCAGGGCGATCAGGGGGTCCACGCGACTGGCGCGGCGGGCGGGAATGTAGCAGGCGAGGAGGGTGACGGCGATCAGGGTCACGGCCATCGCTACGAAGGTCAGCGGATCGAGCGAACTCACGCCGAAGAGCAGTCCGCTCAGGAAACGCGTGAGGACGAAGGCTCCCGCGGCGCCGAGGGCCGTGCCGGCCAGCGCCAGGCGCACACCGGCGGCGCCGATCAGGCGGATGACGTCGCCAGAGCGCGCACCCAGAGCCATGCGGATGCCGATTTCGTTGGTGCGCTGCGCCACGGCGTAGGAGATCACGCCGTAGATGCCGAGCGCGGCGAGAATCAGTGAGAGCGAAGAGAAGAGGGTCAGGAGCAGGGTCAGGAAGCGCGGCCGGGAACGGGCGGTGGTCATGACGTCTTCCATGGAGCCGATGTTGGAAATGGGCAGCCCGCGATCCAGGGCGCGGATGCAAGCGCGCACCGCGCCGGTGAGACTCATGGGGTCGCCTTGAGCGCGCACTACGACCCAACTGAGCTGGCGGGGCAGTTGCGGGAAGGGGAAGTAGAGCTCGGTGCCGGCGGGCCGATCGAGGGCGGCATTCTTGACGTCGGCCACCACGCCGACGATCGTTCGCCAGGGAGAGTCGTTGCCGCCTGAGCGAACGCGATGTCCGAGAGCGCTTTCGCGGGGCCAGAAGGTTTTGGCCATCGTCTGGTTGATCGCTACGACGAACGGAGAAGCGGCGCCATCGCCGTCGTTGAGGAAGCGGCCTTCCAGCAGGTGGGCGCCGATGGTCTCGAAGTATTTTCCGGAGACGGAATTCCAGTAGTCGATATTCTGTATGGGGCCGTTGGGAACCGGGACGAAGCCTTCGATCAGGGTGTCGTTGGCATTGATGGGGCGCGCCGGCGGCAGTCCGCTGGCGATGGCGGCGGACACCACGCCAGGCAGGGTATTGAGGCGCGCGGCCAGCCCCCCATAGAAGCCGTTGACGCCGTCCGGGGCCTTGTAGGTGACGGAGGGAAGCGAAAGGCGCATGGTCAGCAGGTGATTGGGATTCATGCCGGCGTCCACTTCCTGCAACTTCCAGAAAGCCTTCACCATGAGGCCCGATCCGATGAGCAGGATCAAGGCGAGCGCCAGTTCCGAGGTGACCAGCAGGGCACGGAAGCGATTGGCGGCGACGGCGCCGGTGGCGCGTCCGACGGTGGCTTTCAACGTGTCGTGGAGCTTGGCGGTGCGCATGTGAATGACGGGCGCCAAGCCGAAGACGACACCGGTGGCCCCGCTGATAGCGAGAGTAAAGAGCAGCACCTGCCAATCGATGCCGATCTCGGCGACGCGCGGGATGCTGCCGGCGTTGGTGGCGACCAGGAGGCGGAGTCCGCCGAAGGCCAGCAGGATGCCGAAGACCGCGCCGGCGAGGGAGAGCAGGACGCCTTCGATGATGAACTGCTGGAGCAGGCGTCCGAGGCCGGCGCCGATGGCGGCGCGCACGGCGATTTCGCGGCGGCGGGATTCGGCGCGCGCCAACAGGAGGTTGGCCACGTTGACGCAGGCGATGAGCAGCACGAAGCCGACCGCGCCGAGAAGCACGAGCATGGCGCGGCGGACGCCTCTGACGATCTCTTCCTGGAAGCCGGCGAGCACGATGGGGTGGTTCTTGGGATCGAACGGGTGGTTGGCGGGGCCTCGAGTGTCTGAATCGTGCTTGGCGTAGCGTGTCATTTCGGCCTGTGCCTGGGCGGTCCCGGTGCCCGGCTTGAGGAGGGCGAGGAGGTTCAAGTAGTGGCTGCCGCGACTGCCGGGTTTGGCGGGATCGATCTGTAGCGGAACCCAGAGCTCGGGCGGGTCGAGTTCGCCCGGGGGGAAGGCGAAACCGCGCGGCATGATGCCGACCACGGTGCAGGCGTTGCCGTTGAGGCGGATATCGCGGCCGAGGACGGAAGCTTCGCCGCCGAAGGCGCGCTGCCAAAGGCTATAGGAGAGCACGGCGGTCAGCGGGGCGTTGGGGCTGTCGTCCTGTGGGTTGAGCAGGCGGCCCCGCACAGGTGTAACGCCGAGCATGGGGAGCAGGCCGCCGGTGACGACGCCGACGGTGGAGCGCACCGGCTCACTGGCGCCGGCGAGGTTGGCCCCAAAATTGGCCCAGCCTTCGACGGCTTGAAAGGAGGTGGCGTCGCGTTTGAGGTCGAGGTATTCGGGCGGGGACACCCAGAAGTGGCGCAATCCGCCGTTGGGGAAGTTGGGGAATTCGGTGAAGACGCGGACCAGACGGTCGGCGTGGGCGTAGGGGAGCTGGCGGAGGAGAACGGCGTTGACCACGCTGAAGATGGCGGTAGTGGCGCCGATTCCCAAGGCGAGGCAGAGCACCGCGGCGGCGGTGAAGCTGGCGTTCCTGCCCAGCATGCGGAGGCCGTATCGTAAGTTCTGCGTGAAAGCGCCCATGACGCCCCCTTTCGTGATCGGGGGTTTAGACGCGGGTGGGGAGGATCGGTTACCCTTCGGACTTGCCGACGACGATGATGGAGAAGGTGAGGTCGCCGGCTTTGAGGGTAAGCGTCCAATCGTGTTCGCCTTCCTTGACGACGCCGGGGGCGGTGGCGCCGGTAGGAGGCGTTTCCAGCGACAGGACGGCCGGGTGCGGGGTGCCGGAGGCTTTACCGCTCATCTTGACGAGGTCGTCGAAGGCGGGTTTAGCGGCGGGGTCGGGGTCTGAGGCGAGCGGTGTCAGCAGCGCGAAATCGCGTTGTGGGGCCACGCCGGAATGGGCACCGTCCACGGGGAACAGACTATAGCGGAGGGTGTAGACGCCGGCTGGAATGACCTGGCCGCGGCGGTCGGCGCCCTTGCCGGGAAAGCGGATGACGCCGAGCAGCGTTCCCTGGGCGATGCCGAAGGAAATGGCGGCGTCGTCGGGTTTGGCGCCCAGAGGCAGGGATTTGGCCAGCCAGACTTCGCACCAGGGGCCGGAAGCGCCGTTGACGCGGAATCCCTGGGTCTGGATCACGGACGCGTAGGCGGCGGGCAAACCGGGCGCGGCCGTGGCGACGGGTTCCAGTTTATAGTCCTGAGCCGAAGCGGAGAACGCAACCAACAGGAGGCCAAGAGGAAGCAGAACCAAGCGGTTAATCATGGCAATCGGAGGGTAGAAGTAATGGAGCGGGAGACCGGATTCGAACCGGCGACATCGACCTTGGCAAGGTCGCACTCTACCAGCTGAGTTACTCCCGCTCAGCGTAAAACTCTATTTTTACGCGGAAACATAACCGATGTCAAACGTATTGGGAAAGTCATACAAACGAAAGCATTTATAAACTTGTAGACAAGCCGATCCGCTGTGCTATTCTACTTCTCGGTTAAGGGCACAGAAGCTGCGATGCAGCGTGTGGTGTAACGGGCACTGCGCTGGCGATTCTTCCTGTAGACAGCATCCACAGAGTTCTGCGCTATTGTGAAAAAACCTGTGGGAAAAGTGTGCTCTTCGTGTGTAAAAGCTGATGAATTTTTGGGATCAAATACGTAACTACTTGCAGAGAAAGGTCAGTGCCGAAGGATTCGACAACTGGCTCAAGGGTACGGCACAGGTCGGCCACGAAGGCGACACCTTGTATGTTTCGGTACCGGACCGGGAGACGCGGGCATGGCTGGAGACGGAGTATTCCAACCTGATCGCCGCCGGCATTGAGGAGCTGAGGCTTCCGTTGCGGCGGGTGAGTTATGAGACGGCGGTTGGGCGGGCCGCGCAGGCCATGGCGCCGGCGGCGGTGAGCGCGGCAGCGAACGAAGCGGACGCGTCTTCGTCGGCGCTGAACCCGAAATTCACGTTTGATTCGTTTGTGGTGGGGGCCTGCAACCAGTTCGCGCATGCGGCGGCGAAATCGGTGGCGACAAACCCCTCGCGCAGCTATAACCCCCTGTTTTTGTATGGCGGCGTGGGTATGGGCAAGACCCATTTGATGCACGCGATCGGCCGCGAGCTGATCGACCGGCATGGCGCGATGCGGATCATTTATACGTCCAGCGAGCGCTTCATGAACGAGATGATTTCGTGCATCCGGACGGAACGGATGCAGCAGTTTCACCAGCGCTATCGCGAAGCGGATGTATTGCTGGTGGACGACATCCAGATTCTGGGCAATAAGGAGCGCACGCAGGAAGAGTTCTTTCACACCTTCAACGAGTTGCACGATCATCAGAAGCAGATTGTGATTTCCAGCGATTCGCCGCCGAAAGACATACCGGGGTTGCTGGAGCGGTTGCGCTCGCGTTTCGAATGGGGACTGCTGGCGGATATACAGCCACCGGACCTGGAAACCAAGATGGCAATCCTGGACAAAAAGGCGGAGGTGGAAGGCGTGAAACTGCCGGACGATGTCCGCTCGTTCATGGCTTCCAAGACCAAGTCGAATGTGCGCGAGTTGGAAGGGGCGCTGGTCAAGTTGATCGCGTATTCTTCGCTGACGGGAACGCCGATCAACCTGCAAATGTCGCAGCAGGTATTGAAGCACCTGGTACACGTGCAGGACCGCCGGATCACGATCGATGCGATCCAGAAGGCGGTGGCGGAGAAGTTCCAGGTGAAGCAATCGCAACTGAAGGAAAAGAGCAACACGAAGAAGGTGGTGTACCCGCGGCAGGTGGCCATGTACCTGGTGAAGGAACTGACCAACGCGTCGCTGCCGGAGATCGGCCGCGCGTTCGGGGGCAAACACCACACTACCGTAATCCACTCGATCAACAAGATCGAAAAAGAGCGCCACACCGAAGCCGAATTGAACAGGTTACTCCACAGTCTAATGGACTCATTGCAGTGAACTTATTGAGTTTTGCACATGGGCCCTTTCGGAGCCAATCGGGAAAACTGTGTAAAACCATATGGCGAGGGCGGAATCGGGGCGTTTTGCAGGCTTCGAAATTGTCCGCGGGCATAGCGGAAAGTAGTTGAGTTTAGTATAATTTAGGTATTCTTTAGCAGGTTGCACAGGCCCAAGGAATGCGGTTGTTGCGATGCATCTTGAGTTAGCCGGGACAGAATAGGAGCAGCGGGCATGGAATTCACCGTCAACAAGAGCGATCTGGTACGTGAGTTGAGTCTGTCGCAAGGCGTGGTGGAGAAGAAAACCACCATACCAATTCTCTCGAACGTGCTTCTGGAAGCGGCGGACGACCGGTTGACGCTGACCGCCACGGACCTGGAACTGGGCATCCGCTGCTCCTGCCCGGCTCGGGTGAAGAAGGAAGGCGCGGGGACGGTCCCGGCGCGCAAGCTGCTGGACTACATGCGCCTGTTGCCGGAAGGCGACGTGAACATGAAGTTCCTGGAGAACCATTGGGCGAGCATCACGAGCGGGCGGTCGCGGACGCGCATTGCGGGCATGTCGCGGGAGAGCTTTCCGGAACTGCCGCAGATGCCGGAACCGATCGCGGAAGTGCCGGTGAAGACGCTGGCCTCGATGATCGCGCGCACCTCGTTTGCGATCTCGATGGAGGAATCGCGCTTCACGCTGAACGGCGCGCTGTTGTTGGTGCGGCCCGAAGGGCTGACGATGGTGGCCACCGACGGCCATCGCCTGGCGTACGTGCAGGCATCGCCGGCGGAGAGCGGCACGGCGGAGAAGCCGTTTCGCGCGCTGATTCCCAAGAAGGCGATGAACGAGCTCACCAAGCTGAGCGACGATGCGGGGACCGACGCCAAGGCGATCGTGGCGGGCGACGACAATCACCTGTTCTTCCAGGTGGGACACCGCCTGCTGATCACGCGCAAACTGACGGGCAACTTTCCGGACTACGAGCGCGTGCTGCCGAAGGATCACCAGTTCATCGCCAAGCTGGAAAAGGCGGAAATCCGCTCGGCAATCGAACGCGTGGCGCAGTTTGCCGACGAGCGGTCGCGGGCCATCCGGGTGCAGTTCGCCTCGGGCGAAGTGCGGGTGTTTTCGTCGAGCGTGGAGACCGGAGAGAGCGAAGAAAGCGTAAGCAGCGAGTACAACGGGCCGGACATCGAGATCGGATTCAATGCCCAGTATCTGTTGGATTTTCTACGCGCGATCTCGCAGGATCAGGTGGCTTTCGAGCTGAAAGATCAGAAGAGCGCCGGCGAGCTGCGGCCGGCCGGCGAGGGCATCACGGACCAGTACCGTTATGTCGTGATGCCGATGAGAATCTGAAGTTTACGCGGACCGTAAGGAACTATGCCAAACGAAGTCAATCCCGGTGCGGGAGATGTGTACGATTCCAGCAGTATCAAGGTGCTGGAAGGACTGGAGGCGGTGCGTCTTCGTCCGGCCATGTATATCGGCTCGACGGGCGAAATGGGTCTGCACCACCTGGTGTATGAAGTAGTCGACAACTCGGTGGACGAGGCGTTGGGCGGCTTCGCCACGGATATCACGGTGATCATCCACGACGATAACTCGGTCACGGTGACGGACGACGGGCGCGGAATCCCGACGGGCATCATGGAATCTGAGGGCGTTTCGGCGGCGCAGGTGGTGATGACCAAGCTGCACGCCGGCGGCAAGTTCGATTCCAAGAGTTACAAGGTTTCGGGTGGCCTTCACGGCGTGGGCGTGAGCTGCGTCAATGCGCTTTCGGAGCGCCTGGAGCTGGAGATCTGGAACGGGGGGTATACCTGGCAGCAGGAATACGCGTGCGGCGCTCCCAAGGCGCCCCTGGCGAAGACGGGCAAGGCGGGCAAGAAGACCGGTACGCGGGTGACCTTCAAGCCCGACCTGACGATCATGGAAGCTTCGGTGTTCAATTACGACACCTTGGCGCAGCGGCTGCGCGAACTGGCGTTCTTGAACAAGGGCCTCAAGATCACGCTGACGGACGAGCGCACCGATCCGGAGAAGGTGAACGAGTTCGTGTACCAGGGCGGCATCAGCGAATTCATCAAGCACCTGAATCGCGGCAAGAGCGTGCTGCACGAAAAGCCGATCCACTTCGAGGCGGACCGCGAGATGCCCGAAAAGGGCACGATCACGATGGAAGTGGCGCTGCAGTATAACGACGGCTACTCGGAGAACGTGTTCAGCTTCGCCAACAACATCAACACGGTGGATGGCGGCACGCACCTCTCCGGCTTCCGCTCTGCGCTGACGCGCACCATCAACGCTTTTGGGCAACAGGCGGGGTTGTTCAAGGACGTGAAGGAAAATCTCTCCGGCGACGACGTCCGGGAAGGCCTGACCGCGGTGGTGAGCGTGAAGGTGCCGCAGCCGCAGTTCGAAGGGCAGACCAAGGGCAAGCTGAACAGCGATATCGCGGGCTTCATGACGCAGTTCGTCAACGAGAAGCTGGGCGAGTACTTCGACAAGAACTCGGCGGTGGGCCGCAAGATCGTGGGCAAGGCGATCGAAGCCTCGCGGGCGCGCGAAGCGGCGCGCAAGGCGCGGGATCTGACGCGGCGTAAGGGCGCTCTGGATTCCGGCGGGCTTCCGGGGAAACTGGCGGATTGCCAGGAGAAGGACCCGAAGTTGTGCGAGATCTTCCTGGTCGAGGGAGAGAGCGCCGGCGGCACGGCGAAGCAGGGTCGCGAACGGCGGTTCCAGGCGATTCTTCCGCTCAAGGGAAAGATTCTGAACGTGGAAAAGGCGCGCTACGACAAGATGCTGGGGCACGAGGAAATCCGCTGCCTGATCACGGCGCTGGGCACGGGGATCGGCAAGGACGATTTCGACGTGGCGAAACTGCGCTACGACAAGATCATCATCATGACCGACGCGGATGTGGATGGCTCGCACATCCGCACCCTGCTGCTGACGTTTTTCTTCCGTCACATGAACGAGCTGATCACGCGCGGCAAAGTATACATCGCGCAACCGCCGCTGTACCGCATCAAGAAGGGCAAGAGCGAAAAGTATATTAAAGACGAGAAGGAATTCACCAAGGAGATTATGCGGCGGGCGACCGAGAATCTGACGGTCGAAATCCACTCCAACGGCGACGGCAAGCCGAAGTCGATCATGGAAGGGCAGGAGTTGCGCACCTTCCTGCTGAACCTGGATGAATACCAGACGATGTTCCACAAGGTGGAGCGCCGGCTGCGCGATTCCCGCGCGGTCGAAGTTCTCAGCGACATCGCTTTCCAGATCGACCACAAAGCCGATTTCCAGGTGGAAGAGAACCTGAAGCCAGTGTTTGAAGCGCTCAAGCGGAAGGGCTTGAATCCCCAGATGCGCAAGGACGAAGAGCACTCCTCCTGGGCCGCGGTGTACCGCGACTCCACGGGGGCGGAGCGGAGCGTGGGGATTCAACTGGCCGCCCAGCCGGAGTTCCGCCGTTTCCGGGTTTTGGCGCGCACCATCGCGAAGTTTAACGAACCCCCGTTTGTGGTGGTGAAGAACGAGCATCGCGATTCCCAGCCCGACTGGGTGGAACTGCTCGAGTACATCAAGAACGAAGGCAAGAAGGACGCCAGCGTGCAGCGCTACAAGGGGCTGGGCGAAATGAACGCGGAACAACTGGCGGACACGACGATGAATCCGGAGAAGCGGACGCTGCTACAGGTGCGGCTGGAAGACGCCGTGAAGAGCGAAGAGATCTTCTCCACGCTGATGGGCGAGGATGTCGAGTCGCGGCGCAAATTCATCGAAGAGAACGCGCTGGACGTGAAGAATCTCGACATCTAGCGGGGGGAAGCATATTCAGCCGCCGATGAACGCAGATAAACACGGATAAGCAGTTTGGTGTTATCCGCGTTCATCGGCGTTTATCGGCGGCTGCACTTAGTTGAGCTTCGGAAGCGCCGTTGACCAAGGCGGCGAGGTGGGCAACCGTGGCTTTCATGGCTCGGGCCTGAGACGAAAGCTCCTCGCCCGCCGCCGCGCCTTGTTCGGCGCTGGCCGCGTTCTGTTGCGTGACCTGTTGCATTTGGACCAGGGCTGCGCTGATCTGCTGGACGCCGCGGGCCTGCTCGTTGCTGGCCGAACGTACCTCGCCGATCAGGGCATTGATCTCGCGGGCGCTGTCCGTGATGCCGCGGAACGTGGCGGCCACCTCATCGAGTTTGTTCTTGCCTTCCCTGGTTTTGCTCGGCCGAAAGGGCGGCGCGCTTTAGAAGAAATTTTGCATCGCAGCTCGCAATCCCCTCAGACCGGAATACCCACCATGCGCGCAATGTCGAGAGCGTTGGATTCCCGGGTGACACCGGGCTTCAACAGGTAATCGAAATCCAGCGGCCCGCCTGCCTCGCGGCACCCCATATGCACGTTGCATCCGTGCAGTTCCGTCCGCTCGACCATCCCGGTGAGCGCCAGATCGTGGGTGGAGAGCGCGCCGATGGCCCCAAAACCGGTGAGTGCGCGCACCACCGACTCCGCCACCACCCTTCGGTCGCGCGAGTTGGTCCCGCTGAAGATCTCGTCGATCAGAAAAAGTACCGGCCGCTCCCCGCTAGCGAGTTCGAGGGTCTGGCGCATGCGCTCCACTTCCGCCAGGAACTTGGATTTTCCGTGTAGTAAAGAATCCCCCACCGAAATGGACGCACAAATGGAGAAGTGCGAGAGCCGCAGGCCGCGCGCCCGCACGGGAGCCCCCGCCAGCGCCAGAACCGCATTGACGCCGATGGCCCGCAGCAAGGTGCTTTTGCCCGTCATGTTGGACCCGCTCACGATGTAGAACCTTGTGGCGGCATTCAACCGCACATCGTTCGGGATGCAGGCGTTGGGGGGCAGCAATGGGTGTCCCAGGGCTTCCCCCTCGAACTGCGCGCCGCCTGGCGTGAACTCGGGGTAGGTATTTTCCGGATGCTCGAAGGCATACGCCGCCAGAGCGTTCAACGCCTCAAACTCCGCCCAGGCATCCAACCAGCCGGCCAGCGATGTCCGGTGTTTCTGCCTCCAGTGTTCCACCGCCATGCATACTTGGGTGGCAAAGAGCAGCACGATCGATGGCAGGAAGAACCACTCCTTGTTGCGCTGCTCCAGCAGCCGGATGAGGCGTTCGAGCTTCCGCACCGAAAGTGCCGCGCCGCCGCGCCCCACGCGCTGCACCAACCCGTTCAGCTTGGGCGAGCGGAAAGTCTGCCTGCCCATCAAGGCGAGTCCGCGCCGGAATACGCCGATTTCCGAGCCCACCAGGCGGAGCGATTCGATAGCGGCCTTGGTCTGCTCCCGGCGCACCAGACCGTAGACCGCGTGAAACGCGCCGAGCGCCGCCATCCACGGCAGCAAGCCGTCCCACGGAAGCGCGCGGTCGAAGCCGGCGAGCAGGAGGATCCCGAGCGAGCTCGAAGTCAACAGGGCGAGCAGGCGCGCGGAGGCGCGAAATGGCGCCGGCGGGGAACTCAGCCACTGCTCGAAGGTTTCCCATTTGGCCCCCTCGAACTCGAAATTGCCGAGCAGCGCAATCTCCTCGCGCAGGGCTGCCCGCGGTGTCAGCTCCCGAATGGCTTCCTGGCGGGCGAGGGTTTCGTCCAATGAGGGCGCCGCGAGCAGCCAACCGGCCAGGCGGCGCCGCCCCATCTCGGTTCTGGTAGTACACAGCAGCTCAAACAGCGAGCCGGTGCCGAACAGATTCAAGTCTCTCTCGAAGACGTGAGTGGCGTCGCCGAACTCGTCGCCGGCCACGCCATTCCCGGCCCAGTTCCCGTGCAGCCGCGCGACGCCCTGGCGGTACCAGCCTGCCAGACGCGAGAAGCGCAGCGCGGCCGAACGATGGCGCAGGTACCTACGGATGGAAACCGCTGCCACCGGGAGCCCGAGCGGCGGATACCACAGCGGAACCGTGCGCCGGCTCACGGCGAGAAATCCCAACGCCATGAAAAGGAACGCGGCCGCCACGACCACCATGACGGCGATCGATTGGCCGGACCGGGCCTCGGCGAGCGCCGCCTCCAGTTCCGCCAGTCTCTTCGGATACTCAATCGCCGCGGCTTCCATCGCCATGGATCAATCTTAGGAGATTTGACGAGGTGTGCGCCGCCCGCGCGCTACAATCCACTCATATGGTTACCGGAATCGAACACGTGGCGATCGCGTCGCCCGATCCACTCCGCCTCGCGCTGTGGTATGTGGAGCATCTGGATTTCGTCATCAATTACCAGCCGGCGCAAAGCAAGACCGTCTTCATCAAGGCTGCCGACGGCTCCATGATCGAAATCATCGAAGCCGCGCCCGGTACCGTACCCGCCGAAAGCATGAATGCCGCCGGGCTGCGCCACCTCGCGCTCACGGTGGCCGATTTCGCCGGCGTCTACGCCCGGCTGCAGGAAAAGGGCGTGCGGTTTCTTACCGATGCGCAGACCACCAACGGGAATTCCCTGGCGTTCTTCACGGATCCGGACGGCAATATCCTGCACCTGCTGCATCGCGAAACGCCCTTACCCTGATGTGGGACAGACGCTTTCGTCTGTCAACCTGGCAATTCGACTGATCGAACGGCTTGCCGCACATCAGCCAGCAGGATCTCCATGTCGCGTTTGGTGGTGCGGTAGTTGAGCACGCAGCCGCGCAAGGCAAACGCTCCG
>JADGNS010000688.1 GCA_017883355.1 Candidatus Solibacter sp. | reverse complement strand
GTTTTTACGCGGAAAGCCAGAAACGCCTTACGCTCTTGCCGGGAAGTGTGGCGATGCGGTCCCATCCCTGCGAACAAGAGCCCGCCCCGACGGCCCTCTTTCGCCAATTCCCGTCCCCTACGCCGCCTTCGGCATCGCCACCGTCTTCGGCTGCAAGCCCGCCTTCGCCAACGCGAAGTAGACCACAAACCCGACGAGGAAGCTGTACACCACCGCCGGCTGCACGTACGACTTCATCTCCGGCGAAAGGGTAATCGGCAATACGTCCAGCGGCAGAATGCCCACGATGAAACCCACCGCCCACGCGATATACCCGGCCAGATTCACGCCTTCGCGCGGGCCGCTCCACTTCTTGTCACTCAGCAGATAGTCCGCCACCATGGCCCCGATAATCGGTCCGAAGCTCGCGCCCACAATCGTGAAGAACCCGATCAGGTTGGCCGCCACGCCCGTGATCGCCAGCAGAACTCCCACCGCCCCGGCCGCCATCGTGCTGGAAACGCGCGGCACGCTCGGAATCATCGTGTTGAAGCTGTTGCCCGCGATGAAGGCGCAAAAGCACGCCGCCGGTATGGAAGCGATGGCGAACAGGAACAGCATCGCCGAAGCGATCGGCCCGCCGATGGCCTGCACCACTTCGCCGAAATCCCAGCTCTGCGTCAGCCCGCTGCCGTGGGCTCCCGCCACTGCCAGCAGCGGCAGCCCGCCGGCCACCAGCACAGCCAGCGTGATGCCTACCAGGCCCCCCCACCGCACGTCCCTTTCATCGCGCGCGTTCATCCCGAAATCCGTGCCCGCCGCGCCCGCCGTGGCGAAGAACCCGATCACGATGGCGATCATCGTGGTGAATGCGCCGAAGGAATTCTCCTGCGCCGGCGCGACCGTATAGCTCCCGATCCCGCCCGAGGTCTGGAAGAAAACCACCAGCAGCATGAGCAGCGGAATCGCATTCAAAAACAGCGCGATCTTGGACACATACTGGACCCCTTTCGCTCCCGCAAACGCCATCGTGCCGCCCCACAACACGCACACGATTCCGAAGGACAGGGTGCCCGGCTTCGATGCCATCCCCAGCCCCCGCAAAATGTAATCGGCGGAGAAGAACGTGCCCACCGCGAACCAGCCAATCTGCAACACCCCCATCAGCAGCCCCGGCATGATGTAGCCGCCGGCCGTGCCAAATGTGGAAGCTCCCACCACGTACAGCGGAAATCCGGTCTTCATCCCGAGCATGGCCGGTACGCGATAGTACAACGCATAGCTGAGGATTCCCGCCACCGCCAGCGCGGCCAGGCAAAGCGCCAGCCCGCCATGTTGCAGCGTTCCTCCCGCCATCTGTTGATAGAACGCGATCCAGAGAAAAATTCCGGCATATGTGGGCGCGGTATTGGCATACCACGGAGCGCGTTTCCCCATCGGGTTAGGCACTGCTTTAGCAAGGTAATCTGGCAACATGGCTCTTCCTTTGCGATTCCGAATGTGTATCTGAAGCGGCCAGTATACTACACGGCAGTTCCCAACTCTGCCCCCCGCCGAACTGCTACAATCCAATTCATGCCCTCGGGCATGTTCGCTTTCCGAAATAATACCCAATCGTGATCCGCCGGGTCTTCAAAGCTTTTCAATATCGCGACTTCCGCCTGATGTGGATGGGCGCCTGCACGTCCAGCATCGGTACCTGGATGCAGATGGCCGCGCAGAGCTGGCTCGTCCTCAAGCTCTCCAACTCCCCCTTCCTGCTCGGCCTCGACGCCTTCCTCGGCGGCATCCCGATCTTCATGTTCTCCCTGATCGGCGGCGTGGTGGCGGACCGCATCGAGCGCCGCAAGGTCATCCTCCTCTCGCAATGCGTCCAGATGGGAGCCGCCTTCCTGCTCACCGCCCTCATCGGCTTCCATCTGGTCCGCGTCTGGCAGATCCTCTGCCTGTCCTTCATTACCGGTTTCGCCCAGGCATTCGGCGGACCCGCCTACCAGGCCCTCATTCCCACCCTGGTCAGCAAAGAAGACATGCCCAACGCCATCGCCCTGCAATCCATTCAGTTCAATGTGGCGCGCGTGATCGGTCCCGCGCTGGGCGGCATCGCCCTCACCCAGCTCGGCGAAATGTGGTGCTTCGGACTAAACGGGCTTTCCTTCTTTGCGCCCATCATTTCCCTCCTCATGCTCAAGACGCGCTTCTATCCGCAGAAGACCACCGAATCGATTCTCGCCGGCATGAAGCAGGGCATCGGCTTCATCCGCAGCCAGAGCGCCATGGTGGCCCTGATGGTTCTGGCATTTTGCATGACCGGTCTTGGAGTGCCCATGCTGACCTTCCTCCCGGTCTTCGCCAAGAACATTTTCCACCAGGGACCCGGCATGTTCACCATGTTCCTCTCCATCTCCGGCATCGGCTCCATCGTGGGTGCGATCACCGTCGCAGCCCTCGGCAATGTGCGCCACAAAGGACGCATCGCCCTCATCATGCTTACCTGCCTCGGCGCTGGGATCGTCGGATTCGCCCTCTCTACCTCGGTGTGGTTGAGCTGCCTCATGCTGTTTCTCTCCGGAGCGTCCCTCATCTCCGTCTTTACCCTGGTCAATTCGCTGGTCCAGCTCATCACCACCAACGAAATGCGCGGCCGCGTGATGAGCGTCTACAACTTTGCCTTCCGCGGCGGCATGCCCATGGGAAACCTGCTCACCGGCTGGCTTGTCCCGCTCTTTTCAGCCCCAAAGGTGCTCGCCGTGAACGGACTCCTCCTCATGGCCGTGGCAGTCTACTTCCTCGCCGTTCAGCGGCGGGTCGCCGCTCTCTGATGTAATAGAAGAGTCGCACTCATGCTCCCTATATTCATTGCCGCATTCATGGCCGTCGCCGCGCCCGGGCCCCTGGAGGTGGCGCGCGATAAGCAGGACCGCGCCGCCTTAACCGAACTCGCCGCCCAGGCCGCCGCCGCCGCCGCCAAGGCGCCCAACGATCCCGAGGCCCAATACCGCGCCGCCCTCGCCCATTGCTATCTCGCCGAGGTCGCCATCGAACTGCGCGATCGCAAAGCCGGCCGTCAGATCGCCGAACAAGGCATCCGCTTCGCCGAAAAAACCGTCGCCCTCAAGCCCGCCAGCGCCGAGTACTATCGCCTCCTCGGCACCCTCTACGGCCAGGCCGTCACCGATATCATGAGCGGCCTCACCTACGGTCCCAAGGCCAAGGACGCCATCAACAAGGCCGTGGAGAAGGCGCCCAAGTCGTCCATGATGTACGTGGCGCGCGGCGTCGGCAATTACTACGTCCCCGCTCAACTCGGCGGCGGCGCCAAACTCTCCATCCCGGATTTCCAGAAGGCCATCGAGCTCGACCCCAAGAACGCCGAAGCTTACCTCTGGCTCGGCCTCAGCCTGCGCAAGGAGAATCGCGACGCCGAGGCGCGCCAGGCATTCGCCAAATCGCTGGAACTCAATCCCAACCGCCTCTGGGCCAAACAGCAATTGGAAAAGACTCCGGCGAAATGAAACCGCTCGCCACCGCTGCCGCCAGCGTTGTGCTCGCGCTGCTGACATTTTTCCAGTTCCCCGGCCATACCTGGCTCCAGCAGGATAGCCAGATCTACGCCCCCATCCTCGAACACCTGCGCGACCCCGCGGTCCTGCGCAACGACCTCCTCGTCCAGCACCCCCACGTCGCCTTCACCCTCTACGACGAAACCGCTCTCGCCCTCCGCGCCTCTACCGGCGCCGGCTTCCGCGAGGTGCTCGCCGCCCAGCAGATCGCCACCCGCGCGCTGGGCATCTGGGGCCTCCTCCTCATGGCTGAAGCGCTCGCTCTCGCCCTCCTTCCCGCGCTGCTGGTGACCGCCATCTGCTCCCTCGGCGCGCTGATCCCCGGCCCCACCGTCCTCACCTTGGAATACGAGCCCACGCCCCGCGCCTTCGCCGTCCCCTTGCTCCTCTGCGCCATCGGCCTGGCGGC
>JADGNS010000041.1 GCA_017883355.1 Candidatus Solibacter sp. | reverse complement strand
GAGTGGCGCGGCCTTCTTGCGGTGGACGAGACGCCGCACCTGCTGAACCCCAAGAGCGGCTGGCTCTACAACACCAACAACTGGCCGTGGTCGGCGGCGGGGGCGAGCAGCCCGAAGAAGGCAGACTATCCCGCTTATGTGGAGAGCGGCGGCGAATCGGCGCGCGGCCTGCACGCGATCCGCGTCCTCGAGAACAAGCGGGACTTCACGCTCGACTCCCTGATTGCGGCGGCATACGACAGCTACCTCACGTGGTTCGAAAAGCCCATGCCCGCGCTGATCAAGGCCTGGGACCAGACGCCCGACGCCAATCCTTTGAAGGCCAAAGTCGCGGCGCAGATGGGACTGCTGCGCGCGTGGGACCTCCGCTGGGCGGTGAGCTCCGTGGCCACGTCCCTGGCCGTCTTCTGGGGCGAGGATGTGCGCCGCCGCGTGGGCGGAGGCGGGCGTGGTGCGCTAAGCTCGCCCGACGACGCCCTCGCCAAGGCCCCCGCGGAGCAACTGCTGCAAGCACTGGCGGCGGCGAGCGACCGGATGGCGGCCGACTTCGGAAGCTGGAAGACGCCGTGGGGCGAGATCAATCGATTCCAGCGCCTCACCGGCGACATCGTGCAGCCGTTCAACGACGCGGGACCGAGCATTCCCGTCGGCTTCCCCTCCGCGCAATGGGGATCGCTGGCGTCATTCGGCGCGCGCGCGTACCCGGGGACGAAGAAGTGGTATGGCACCAGCGGCAACAGCTTCGTCGCCGTGGTGGAGTTCGGCGACCGCGTGCGGGCCAGGGCGGTGACGGCGGGCGGGGAGAGCGGCAATCCGGCGTCGCCGCACTTCAACGATCAGGCGAAGCGGTACAGCACGGGCGAATTGCGCGAGGTCTACTTCTACCGCGATCAACTCAAAGGACACACGCAGCGGGAGTACCATCCGGGAAGCTGAGGCGCCCAGTGCATCACATTGTGATGCACCTTGCATCGCTCTATGCTACACTGAATTCATGACGATCTCACTTAGGAACCTGCCCCCGGAGGTCGAAGAGGCGATCCTGGAAACCAGCCGTCGCGAAAGGATCAGCCTCAACAAGGCGACACTTCGATTGCTGCAAGCATCGCTGCATAAGCCGGCCATCAACCACGATTTTGATGAGTTCTTTGGAACTTGGTCGTCCGAGGAGGCGGATGCATTCGACGCGGCTTTAGCCGAGATGCGTAAGGTCGATCCGGCCGACTGGGAGCCCTTCGAGTGAACGTAACGCTCGACACGTCGGCGTACTCGCAGATGCGCCGGGGAAACCAGGCAATTCTTGACGTAGTTCAGCGGTCGGAGACCATTGCATTGTCGGCGATCGTGCTAGGCGAACTGCACAGCGGATTCCGTGCCGGGAATCGCTCTGCGGAGAACATCGCCAACTTGACTCAGTTCTTGAGTAAGCCCTCAGTCCGCGTCCTGAACGTAACCGAGGAGACCGCGCTGCGATATGCGGAGATTGAAGTGTATTTGCGAAAAAAGGGCCGCCCCATTCCGCGCAACGATGTCTGGATCGCAGCGGTTGCGCTGGAGCACGGACTGCAACTCGTCACGCTGGATGCTCACTTTCGCGAGATTCCGCTACTCCTGATTCAACCGTGAAGCGGAGTTTGAGCCGCGCCGTCGGCGGCCCCGGACTTGCGCGAACGTCTGTGAGAATGCGCAAAGAGACATCGGAATCGCCGCCAGTATGCGTAAGACCGACATATCCATTTGGACGCCACCCTACAAGGTAAGTTCCGATTCCATTGCTCCGCCCCCGTTGTATTCCAGATATAATTCTGGTTCTTGAGCCGGTTCGAGAAATGGGAGTCCCGAAATGTTCGTCGTGAATAGCTTGCCGGTGGCGATAATCTTCTGCGTGATCACCATGCTGGGGTGGGGATCGTGGGCCAATACGCAAAAGTTGGCGGGCAAGGAGAAGTGGCCGTTCCAACTGTTCTATTGGGACTATGCGATCGGCGTGTTTCTGTTCAGCCTGGTGTTTTCGCACACGCTGGGCAGTTTCGGAGTGGCGGGGGCGCCCACGCGGGAGAACCTGCACCAGGCGAGTTGGAGCTTCGTTCTGCCGGCAGTGATTAGCGGCGTGCTTTTCAACCTCTCGAACATCCTACTGGTAGTGGGCATCGATGCGGCTGGAATGAGCGTGGCGTTTCCGGTCGGGGTCGGCCTGGCACTAGTCATCGGCACGGTGGAAAGCTACGTGGAAACGCCGAAGGGCGACCCCGGATTGCTGTTCACGGGCGTGGCGTTGATCGTGTTCGCCATGATCATGTCCGCGCTGGCGCACAAACGTCTGCCGCAGAGCGGCGTGCGCAATCCGCTGCGCGGCGTGATCTATTCGGCCATTGCGGGCGCGTTGATGGGCTTCTTCTACCCGCAGCTCATGCGGGCGATTTCTCCGAACTTCAACTCGGCGCCGATCGTGCCCGGTATGCTGACTCCCTACGTGGCGCTGGTCGGTTTCGGCGCCGGCGTGCTGGCCAGCAACTTTTTGTGGAACACGATTTTCATGCGCACGGGCCATGTGACGTATGGCGATTATTTCCGGGGCAGCGCGCGGTTGCACGGCATCGGCATCCTGGGCGGGGTCATCTGGATGCTCGCGCTGAGTTTCAACGTGATCGCTTCGAGCGTGGCGGGTCCGGCGGTGTCTTATGCGCTGGGACAGGGCGCGACTCTGGTAGCGGCGATCTGGGGGCTGTTCATCTGGCGCGAGTTCCGCGCGGCGCCGGCGGGAACCAACAAATATCTCGGGCTGATGCTCGCCGGGTACACCATCGGACTGATTCTGATTGGGGCGGCGACGCAGTAACAGGGAAGCTTATGATCAAAATCGAAAAACTCGACTATCGGGGTTGGGCGAATAGTTGGCGGATGTCGAACGGCGAAGTGGACCTGGTGGTGACGGGCGATGTCGGGCCACGAGTCATGCGGTACGGGTTCGCCGGCGGGCAGAACTTCCTCAAGGAATTCGCCGCACAAATGGGGAAAACGGGCGAGGCTACGTGGCAGCCCAGAGGCGGTCACCGGGTGTGGATTGCGCCCGAGGACGCGGTGAAGAGTTACGCGCCGGACAACGACCCGGTCGAGATCGAGGTGCGGGGCGGCGAGATCGCGTGCACTGGGCCGGTGGAAGCCCTCACCGGTATGGAGAAGAAGATCACGGTCAAAATGGCGCCTTCCGGCAGCGGCGTGGAGTTGATCCACGAGGTGCGCAACGCCGGCGCCAAACCCTGCTATCTGGCGCCCTGGATTCTGACCATGATGGCGCAGGGCGGCGCGGGCATTCACGGGTTTCCGCCGCGCGGCACCCACCCGGAGATGCTGGAGCCCACCAACCCGCTGGCGATGTGGGCGTTCACCCATCTCGACGATCCGCGCTGGCGGCTATCGCGCAAGTACCTGGTGCTGCGCCAGGACCCGAACAACGCAAACCCGCAGAAGCTGGGCGCCTACAACCAGCGCACCTGGGGCGCCTACCTGCTCGATGGCGAACTGTTCGTGAAGCGGTACGAAGCGGTGGCTGCGCCGGCAGCTTATCCGGATTTCGGCTGCACGTTCGAGATGTTCACCAACGCGGACATCCTGGAACTGGAGACGCTGGGTCCGTTGACTACGCTCGCGCCCGGAGAGAGCGTGTCGCACACGGAGCGCTGGACGGCGCACCGCGATGTGAAGCTGAGCGCGTGGACCGACCAAGAGCTGGACGCGGTGGTGCTGCCCCTGGTGTAGAGGCAAGTGCCCCGCAAAGGACATTAGGCCGCATAGCCGGGCTACCCCCGGCTGCACGCTTATCTTCGCAGCTTCGTCATTGAGATCAGGAGGCGGCAGGAGAATGAGACTGGTAGTCGCCTTGTGGTGGGCATGCGGCTGTATCTCAGCGCAGTCCGGCGAAACTGCGGCGTTCGAGGTGGCATCGGTCAAGAGGCTGCCTGCCGACGCCCCGCGGAACCCATTGGTACGCGAGATCTCGCCCACCAGTGTGACCCTGCGCAACGCAACCCTCGGGAACTGCATCCAGTGGGCGTTCGGATATCAGCACTTTGAGGTGGCCGGACCGAACTGGCGCGACCGGCCCACCGACGTGATCTGGGACATTGTCGCCAAGAGCGCCGGCCCGGTGCCCGAGTCGCAGCTCAAACTGATGCTGCAGACTCTTCTGAAGGAACGGCTCGGGCTCGCCGTCCATCGCGAAGTCAGAGAACTCCCTGTCTTCGCGATGGTGTTAGCGCGCAATGGGCCTAAATTCCACAGCTCGGAGGCCAAAGGGGAGCCATCCATGAAATCCGCGGGGAGCTATACCACGAGATTTGAAAGGGTCACGATGGCGCAATTCGCCAAGGTCATGGACCCTCCCTGGACGTCGCGCCACGTGGTGGACGAAACCGGACTCGCCGGGACCTTCGACTTTACCGTGAACCTCTCGCCCTACGTCCTCGACCCCCAAACCGGCGAAGCGGTGGTCGACAACATCGGCAGGATCGACGAAGAGGGCGCATATATTCGCGCCCTTCCCGACCAACTCGGGCTCAGATTGGAGCGCAAGATGGCTCCGCTGGAAGTGCTTGTCATCGACCACATCGAGAAGGATCCTACGGCCAACTAGCGTGGGGCGCTCGGGGAAGAAAACGGGCTCTCGCGGACCGAATACCGGCCCGACCACTCAACCGGAAACGTGCGGATCCAGACATCGGACTGAAAGATGCTCCTATCCAAGCCGATGTGGGCTTGGCACATACCGCGATGGGCTATTCCGGCGGCACTCGGCGGAGTGCTGGCGATTGCCGGGGCGGATGCCGTCCTCCTGCTGCGGCGCCACCCGATATCCGTGCGGCCGCGGGCGACCCCGGAAGCGATCGGGCTGCGGGCGGATGCGGAGGGCGAGGGACTGCGGGTGCAATGGGACCGCCGTTCCCGGCCGGTCCTCGACGCCGATCGCGCGATTCTCTACATCGAAGACGGCACGCTCCAGAGCCATCTGGATCTGACTGGCCGGCAACTGGATAGCTCCAGCGTAATGTACTGGCCCGGGTCGGAACGGGTCGCTTTTCGCCTGGAGGTTTACCGCGGCAGCCAGAGCACCAGCGAATCGGCGGTCTTCGCGCCGGTCGAAGCCCGCAACCGCCGCAAACAGGCGGGACCGGCGCGTGCCATCGTGGAGCAGGCGCGGCCCTCGCCGTTCGATCGTAGGGAACCGGCGATCACGGAGGCCCAGTCGCGGCCGGTGCCGGCAATCGCACCAATGGAGCCGGTGGCGACGCCGGAACCGGCGGCGGTGGAACCTCAGCAGCCCAGCCGGCTGGACCGGATGATCAGCAGAATTCCCCTATTACGGCGTCTCAGGAAGCATCCGCCAGCGGATGGAACCCAACCGCGTTAGTGGCCAGCGCGGGCTGCGGAACCGGGTAGACATGGTCCGTCTTGCGCCAGGCCAGTCCCCGGCCCCGGATGCTGGCGTTCCAAAATTCCCATAATGCGGTGGCGGTAGCGGCAAAATTTACCAGGTTCCCCCAGCACAACCGTATGGGTGCGGCCGCCGCAAAGCGCCAGCCATAAATGCGCGTGCCGCAGCGGACGCGCACGCCGGTCTGCAGCAGCGCGATGCCGTAGGTGAGGCGGTCGAGTTCCGAAACCCAGGGCGGGATGAGGCTGCCGAAGTGCCAGGGTCCGGATTGCCAGAGGCTGGCCAGGTAGCTGACCGCGCCGTAGAGGAAGAACAGGTTGGCCGCCGGCGAGAGCAGGTTGCCGACCAACCCTTTGCGGTCGCGCCAGAACCAGTAGCGTTGGGGCCAGGAAGTTCTCCAGCCGTGGCGCTGCCAGCTTTGCAGGGCGATGCCGGTAACCCATCGCGAGCGTTGCGAGATGGCGGGGCGGAAGCGGCGCGGGAAATACTCGCGGGTAGCGATCGGGCCGGCGGCCCCCATGCGGAGAGGAATGAAGATCTGATTGTAGCCGAGCGAGTGGAGCAGGTAGCCGGTCTCGTAGTCCTCGGTGAGGCAGGCGGGGTCGAAGGGACGGCCGCGGCGCGTGGCGGCGAGGCGTTCCAGGGCTACACGATCGAAGCCGGTGCCGACGCCGTTGGACGGCAGGAAGCCCCCCAAGCTCTGGCGGACGGGGATGTCCTTAGACTGGTATTCGGCGAATTCGTCGCAGTACAGCCCGTGGGTCCATTCGTGGAGCGCCGTAGGCAACGGCAGGACGGGCACCTGCACCATGGCGTAAGTGCGTGAGAACCAGTTGATCAGGCGGAGCGACTCGGGGTGGATCAGGTCCTCGGCGTCGTGCAGCACCACGACGCGGAAGCGCATGTGGTGCCGCTGCTCGTGGTCTTTCATGCGCTGGTAGATCCAGTTGAGGCAATCGCCCTTGGAGGTAGGCCCGTCGTGCGGGCAGGTGGCGACGTGGACTCGCGGATTGCGGCGCGCCTGCGCGGCGACGGCGCTGAGGGTCGGGATGTCGTTGGGGTAGACGCCGACAAAGAAGTGGTAGTTGCGGTACTGAATGGCCGCCAGATTGTGCTCCAGCATGCGGCCGATGACGGCATGCTCTTGCCAGAGCGGGACGAAGATCGCGATGGGACGCTCGTCCGCCCGGCACACGTCGGCGTCCGAAGGCCAAGGGAAGCGGAGCCGGCCGGTCACAAACCCGATCAGGGTGATAAACAGGTCATCCAGCCCGCTGATCGCAATCCAGATCGCGACCGGCACCAGGCAGGCGGCAACCCACTGATCCAGCCAGCCGAACTCGAATGATAGCGTCGTAAATACGGGAGTGGGAACGAGGGGTACGAAATCTCACAAGAATGTGACCGCGCAGGCGCCGGTTTCACTGGATGGACTGCCCGGCGGCGCGGCGGTTGTGGCCGGGCGGCGGCTGTGACTCGGGCGGCGCGGCGCGCAGTCGCCAGTTTGACCGGAATGACTGCCGGAACAAAGGTTGCGCAGATCAAGAAGTTCTCAACGGTGCGAGTCCGGCGCTAACTTGCCGAGTTGCTTCTGGGCGAGGCGACTCCAACGGGCGGTATAGCGGCGGCGATAGCGCGGCGCGGTGTGGTCGGCCTCCACGGCGCGGGCATAGGCGTCGCGCGCCGCGGCAGTCTCTCCGAGCCCTTCCAGCGACTGGCCGTAGTAGTAAAGCCCTTCCGGATCGTAGGGGCGGCGTTCGGTGTAAATCGCCAATTCGTTGCGCGCATCGGCGAACTGTCGCGCGGCGACGTAGATGCCGCCGAGTTCGCGCAGCACCTCGCTCGAGCTGTGACGCTCGTCCTGGCCGACCACGATCTGGAAATGGGCGAGCGCCTCACGCAGGCGCCCCTGTTCGCGAGCCATGCGCCCGAGTTGGAAGTGGGCATCGGTCAGCGTGGGGTCGATGGCGATCGCCTTGGCGAAACGCGCGGCGGCCTCGGTGTACTGGTGGCGCTGCTGGTGAATCAGGGCAAGCTGGTACTGCGCTTCCCCGTCGTGGGGATTTACGGTGGCGGCCTCGAGCATGCGGCGGAAGCTCTGCCGGCTGCGCAATCCCGCGCCCAGACCGGAAAGTTCGCTGCCCAGGTAATACCAGGCGAAAAAGAGGAAGAAGGGCGACGCCAGCATGCCCAGCAGGAAGCGCAGCGGTCCCCAGAAGAAGGCAGCGGCGGCCAGCGGAATCCAGGAGAGCGCGACCACGCCGGCGGCGACTCCGCTTTCCACGCCGAACACCGTGCGCACCGCGAAGAACATGAGCAGCGCGAAGTAGAGCACGGCGGCAATCAGCAGGTAGCCCACGGGAACGAACGAGGCCGCCAACGCCAGCGGGATTTCGGCGGCGGCGAACGCCATGGCGCCGCACGTCAGCAGGGGGGAGTAGTCGCGTTGGAAGACCACTCCCACACCGCCGAGCCTGCCCAGCAGCGTGGCCAGCAGCAGCGTTCCCGGAACGTAGACCACCGCCAGCACCAGCAGCGGTGTAAAGAAACTGATGGGCAAAAAGGGGGCGGTGAACTTCAGCAGCACCGTGGCGGCGAGCACCGCCGCACTGGCGAACAGGAGACTACCGCGATCGAGGATCGCGCTCATGGCGCCGGCGGGTTGCGACCAGATTCGAAACAGCAGCAGCATACCGCTAACTCATCCGCTCCGCCCAGCGGAGGTAGCGCACGAGTTCGCGCCGCTGCCGCCAGGCGAAACTCCAGAACTGCGCGAAGGTGATCTCGTCCGCATGCAGTCCCCAGTAGGTCTCGATGCGCCAGCGCAGGTACGGACTGCGCCACGGGCAGAGCCGGTAGCCGCGCGAGAGACGCCAAAGCACGCCGATCATTACTTGTTCGTCTTGGCGTCCGGCGTGGCGTAGTAGCCGCTGCGCGTGCGCACGGTTGGATTGCCCGAAGCCTTGGCGGTGATGCGGATGGCGCGGAAACTGCCGTCCATCGCGGAATTCGAGGGCGAGTATTCGATAATGTACTGGCTGCGGATATCGTGCGCCACCAGGTGCGCGATCGCATCCACTTCCTCCACATCCTTGGGAAAGAACGTTTTTCCGCCGGTGGCCTCGGCCAGGTCGTTCAGCGCCCGCTTGGCCCGCGCCGCTTCGCGGTGCTCTTCCTCGGTCAGCAGGCCGACGCCGTAGATCAACACGTCGCTCGCATGCGCGCTCTTCATGATGTGTTCCAGGCTGAGGATGCTGGAATTATCGTTGCCGTCGGTGATCACCACCAGCACCTTCTTGTCGCGGTGCGCTCTCTTCAAGTGCTGGATCGACATTTCGATGGCGTCCCGCATGGCCGTTCCGCCGCGGGCATCGATCTTACCCAGCGCGGTTTCCAGTTCCGCGATGTCGCTGGTGAAATCCTTGCCCTCGGGGTTGTCCAGGTAAGCGGTGTCGTTGAAGTTGACGATGAAGACTTCGTCTTCGCGGTTGGAGTCCTTCACCAGCGCCAGGGCCGCGGCTGAGACCTTGGCCAGTTTATTGCGCATGCTGCCGCTGTTGTCGATCACCAGGCCGAGCGAAACCGGAACGTCTTCGCGCTTGAACCTGCGGATCTCCTGCTTGATCTTGTTTTCAAAAACCGTGAAGGCGGATTGCGGTAGCGTGGTCACCAGATGACCGCTCTTATCGATCACCGTGGTGTGGCAGACTACGATGCGCGTGTCGGCACGAAAGACCGTGGCGGCTTCCTGCGTCTGGGCCATCAGCGCGGCCGCTGTAAGAAGACAGAGTGTGAAAGAACGCATTATTTGGAAGTAGGCCCTTTTGCTCCGGGACCAGTGGGACCGGCCTGATCGGGAGTCGCATAATACCCGCTGCGCGAGCGAACCGTGGGATTGCCCGGAGCTTTCACCGTAATCTTGATCTGGCGGAATGTGCCGTCCATCGCGGTGTCGGTCGGCGAATAGGAGATGGTGTACTGATTGCGAATGTCGCGCGCCACCTGGTGGGCGATCTTTTCGACTTCGCCGGCGTCCTTGGGAAAGAAGACCTCGCCGCCGGTGGCCGTGCCCAGCGCCTTGAGCGCGCGTTGCGCACGCTGCGCCTCGCGGCGCTCTTCCTCGCCCAGCAAGCCGACGCCATAAATCAGGACTTCGCTCTGCTGCGATGCCTTCACCAGATTTTCCAGGCTGACCACGCTCGCATTGTCGTTGCCGTCGGTGACCACCACCAGCACCTTCTTATCCTTGTGCGCCTTTTCCTTCAAGTGGTCGATCGACATGCGGATGGCGTCGCGCATGGCCGTACCGCCGCGCGAATCGATGCGTGTCAGGGCTTCTTCCATTTCCTTGATGTCGTTGGTGAAGGCCTTGCCGTGCGGATTGTCCAGGAAAGCCTCGTCGTTGAAATTGACGATGAAGACCTCGTCTTCGGGATTGGAATCCTTGACCAGCGTCAGCGCCGCGGCTTCTACTTTGGCGCGTTTGTCCCTCATACTGCCGCTGTTGTCGATGATCAGTCCCATGGAAACCGGGACATCTTCGCGGCGGAACACCTTGATTGGCTGCTGGATGCCGTTCTCGAAAACCGTGAAGGCGTCCTGCGCCAGGGTGGTGACCAGGTGGCCGTTCTTATCCACCACCGTGGTGTGGCAGACTACCAGCCGCGTGTCCGCGCGGAAGACCGTTTGCTGCGCCCACACGGCTGCAGCAAGCGCGAGCAGCACGGCGGCGAGGAGTATCCTCTTATTGCGTGGGCGCATAGTAGCCCTGTTTCCAGAATGGCCGCAAGAGCGGCATGCCGTGCGGTTGCACCAGCCTGACCTGGACCCGGCGGTACTTGCCGTCGCGGGTCAGGTTCTTGGGCGAGTAGCCGAGGATGTACTGGTTGCGCAGCTCGACTCCAATCTTGGCCGCCACGTCGGGCAGTTCATTGAGATTGTCCACCTGGTATTGCCGCCCCCCGGTCTGTTCGGCGATTTCGGTGAGCAGCGCGGGCCCCGAAGTCTCTTCCGGCGTACGGTTGCGCGCCCCGACAGATTCGTAAATTCCGATGGCGTAGATTTGCACGTCGGCTTCCTTCACCAGGGCCTTGATTTCCGCCTCGCTGTAGCGGCTGCTGTTATCGCCGCCATCGGAGATCAACAGGAGCGCCTTGCGCGGATTCTTGGCCTTCTTCATTTCGTGCAGCGCCATGTAGACCGCGTCGAGCAGCGCGGTCCTGCCCTTGGACTGGGTAAAGGCGAGCTTGTTCTGGATCTCCTCCAGGTTGCGCGTGAAGGCTTGAATCAGGTTGGCCGAATCGTTGAACTGCACCAGGAAAAACTCGTCCTCGGGATTGGCCAGCTTGAAAAACTGCGCCACCGCCTGGCGCGATTTGTCGAGCTTGTGCCCCATGCTCCCGCTGCAATCGAAGACTACACCCACTGAAAGCGGCGCGTCCTCGCTGGAGAACTGCGTGATCTCCTGCGGCTGCTTATCTTCCGTCAGTTTGAAGTTCTCCTTCTCCAGTCCCGTCACGAAACGGTTCAACGGGTCGGTGACGGTGACCGGGATCAGCACCAGCGTGCTGTCCACCCGGATGTTGGAGCGCGGACGCGGGTCCACCTTCTCGCCCGGCTTGGTGCGGACTTCGAGGTTTGCCTGTCCCCATATGGCAGATCCCAGACAAATTGCTACGGCGCAACGAATCAATAGCTTAGCCGAGGACGGCAGCATAGTGTCTGGCCAGCCTTTCTTTCCCAAGAATAACATAGGCGATTTATGGTAAGATCCTCTGTGCCGCGTAAAATTCTCGGCGTCATTCCTGCCAGATTTGCATCCACTCGTTTCCCCGGCAAGGTGCTGGCTCCAATCGCCGGCAAGACCATGCTCCAGCACGTCTACGAACGTGCTTCGCGGTGCACCTACCTCACCAGTGTGATTATCGCTACGGATGACGACCGGGTGTACGCCGTTGCAAGAAACTTCGGCGCGCGCGTGCGCATGACGCGGAGCGATCACCTTTCCGGCACCGACCGGGCCGCCGAAGTGGCTTCCGCCGAAAACGCCGAAATCATCGTCAATATCCAGGGCGACGAGCCGCTGATTGACCCCGCCGCCATCGACGCCGCGATCCTGCCCATGGTCCACGAACCGGACCTGGTCATGGGAACGCTCAAGAAACGCATTGAAGATCCGCGCGAAATCACCGACCCCAATGTGGTGAAGGTGGTGACGGATCGCGCGGGCGATGCGATTTATTTCTCGCGCTGCGCGATTCCGTTCGAGCGGGAAAAATCAGCCGGCACGCCCTATTTCAAGCACATCGGGTTGTACGTTTACAGCCGCGATTTTCTGCTGGCGTATTCCACTCTGCCGGTGGGTCCGCTGGAAACCGCGGAACGCCTGGAGCAGTTGCGCGCCTTGGAGAACGGGTATCGCATCCGCGTCGTGGAAACCGAATACGAGTCGCTGGGTGTGGATACCCCGGAGGATCTGGAACGGGTGTCGCGGTTGTTCGACGCCTCAATCTTACAGGGGATGGGAAATGGCTAAATACATATTCGTAACGGGCGGCGTGGTCTCCTCATTGGGGAAGGGGATTGCGGCCGCGTCGATCGGCTGCCTGCTGGAAAGCCGCGGACTGAAGGTCACGTGCCAGAAGTTCGATCCGTACCTGAACGTGGACCCGGGCACGATGAGCCCGTTCCAGCACGGCGAAGTCTTCGTCACCGATGACGGCGCCGAGACCGATCTCGATCTCGGCCACTACGAGCGCTTCACCCACTCGCGCCTGACGCAGAGCAACAACCTGACCAGCGGGCGCATCTACGAGCAGATCATTGCCCGCGAGCGGCGCGGCGATTATCTGGGCAAGACCGTGCAGGTGATTCCGCACGTGACCAATGAGAT
>JADGNS010000687.1 GCA_017883355.1 Candidatus Solibacter sp. | reverse complement strand
ATGAACCCGGTCGGCTTGTGGGAGAACGGGCTGGACTGCGAATAGGTGAATGGTCCGCGCGGACTGCGAGACGTATACACGCCGTCCGCGTAGGTGCGGAACTCGGTGCCCGGCGCGGCGTATTGCAGGTAATAGGTGCCTGCATGTTTCGTCATCCAGGAGCCCTCGAGCCAAGGGCCTTCCTGGAATATGGTACCTGTCATCGCCCCCAGATTCTCTTCGCCGCGCCGTTCCCAGCCGTGCTGGGCGTAGTTTGCGCGGAAGCACAGGAATGGCGCGCCGATCGGCCGGAACTGATTCTTCGGATCCAGCTCCATTCCGGAAATTCCTCCGTTATAGGAAAGACCGTAGTAGAGATAGACCCGGCCGTCATCGTCGGCGAAAAGATCGGGATCGCCTACGTCGAAGGGCTTTCCAACGAGTTCCCATTTGCCCGCCTTAGGATCTTTGGTCTTGTACAAGCCGATGTTACAGGCCGTGTAGTAGACGGCTCCGTCGTACGCCATGACGGCTGGAGCGTAGGCTTCGATCGGCAGACCGGACGGCTTGATGAACGTCCAGTCGACCATATCCGTCGAACGCCAGTATCCGCCCGATTTCGAGGCGAACAGATAATACTCGTCTCCGAACAAAACGATTGCCGGATCCGCCGCTTCGCGCCGGCTCGGCAAATCCGTCATGAAGCGGTATTCGATATTGATCGGATTCGCGAAGGTTCGAGGCCTCTGGGGAGGCGCAGCAAGCACGAGGCCTGCCGTAACCACGACCAGCGAGCATAAGGTTCTTCGGTTCATATCCTATCCTCGGCGAACGGTTCGGTAAGATAACTACGTTCGCGGTACACGAAGTAGTCGAAATCCGCCGGCCGGCAGGTGCCGGCCAGATCCTGGCAACAAACGCCAACAAAGGCACCAGTGAAGTTTGGCGTTCCAGGGGACGCCGCCTCGTCAGACAGGATGCTCGCGTCCAGTGGACCGGGCAGCCGGCACCACTTGCGGCCGTCCGTGCGGTACGCGAAATAGAGGCGCTCGAAATCGACTTCCACGCGCAGATGCACCGGCGCTCCCGTGGGAATCCCGACCGGCGCGCTGAAAACATCCGACTGAAGCTGGTCGGGCAGACACGACATGACACGGATGTGCTTACCCAAATCTGCGTCGTGCGAGACGTAGAGGTAGTGAAACTTGCAGCCGTTGTAATAGCAGACCAGGCCGGCCATCTGCTGGAAGCGATCGGGCTCGAACTCCATCATGGTCTCGGCACTGAAGCAGTGCGACTGCTGACGCCGGGCGACCAGGGACTGCCGGAAGAGGCTACCCAGCGTCTCGCGGCCGTAAAGACGCAGATACCCCGGGCGTTCCGTCAGGCTGAAAAGCTCATCCGGCCAGGGAGACCGTAGCCACTGAAAATCCACCGGCAGACTGGAACTGTCGAAATCCTCGCGCTCAGGCGATCCGGGGAAAACGTGTTCCGGCAGGGCCGGCGCGGCGACTTCGGAGTACGGCACGCCCGCTCCATCCGCGGTGCGAAGCCAGCCGTCCTGCGACCACACCATCGGTTGGATCGCGGTTTCGCGGCCCAGCGTGCAGCGTCCACGATTACGAATGGGCCGGCCGCAGAGATGCACCATGTAGGTCTCTCCCTTCGGAGTCTCCACCAGGTCGGCATGCCCGGCTCGCTGCAGTTCGATATCCGGGCGGTTGCGCGCAGTCAGACAATAAACGTCCGGGTGCAATTCGTAAGGTCCGGTCAGTTGGCGCGAGCGCGCCATGGTGACGGCATGTCCCCATCCTGTGCCGCCCTCGGCAGTCAACAGGTAGTAATAGCCGTTCCGCTGGTAGAGATGGGGTCCCTCGGTGAATCCCAGCCCCGTGCCTTCGAAGATCATGTGGACCGGGCCCACCAGTTTGCGTTCCGCGGGCAAATACTCCTGCAACACGATTCCCGAAAAGCGATTGCATCCGGGCCGATGGTCCCAGCGCATATTGACCAGGTATTTTCGGCCGTCGTCGTCGTGGAACAGGGATGGGTCGAAGCCGCTGCTGTTGAGGAAAACCGGATCCGACCACTCGCCGTCGATCCGCGGGCTGGTCGCCAGGTAGTTGTGTGTGTCACGCAGCGACGCGCCGGATGCCCCTCCCTGGGTCGTGCGGCCGTATCGCTTCACGTCCGTATAGATGAGCCAGAAGAGGCCGTCGGCATAGCTTAGGCAGGGCGCCCAAATGCCGCACGAGTCCGGATCGCCCAGCATGTTCAGTTGGCTGGCGCGATTCAGCGGGCGTGTCAGCAAGCGCCAGTGGACCAGGTCACGGGAGTGGTGGATCTGAACGCCCGGATACCATTCACACGTGGATGTGGCGATGTAATAGTCGTCTCCGACGCGGACGATGGAGGGATCCGGATTAAATCCGGGCAGGATCGGGTTTCGAATGCGGGGCGAATGATTCGGCATCATCAGATTTCTCCGTGTCCAGTCTGCAGTCCATGCTCGTCGATCGCGGCGCTGCGTTCGCGCACGACCGTCCACAAGACCGCGGCCCCCAACAGGTCTAGAAGACCGAGGCAGATAAAGAAGGGAGTGTAACCAACCCTTGCGACCAGGCCGCCGATCAACAACGAGAAGATCAGGAGGCCGGCATTGCCGAACGTGCCCGCCATTCCGGCCGCCGTGGCAACTTCGTTTCTGCGAAACAGGTCGGACGACATGGTGATCACCGTTACCGAAAGCGTCTGATGCGCGAAGCCGCCCAGGCTGAGAAGCGCGATGGCCGCATACGGGCTTTGCACGAATCCCACGAAGCCCACGCCCAGCATCAGGAACGCGCCCAAGGTGAAGGCGCAGCGCCGGGAGTTGATCACGCTGAGGCCGAATCGTTTCTGGAGCCTCATAGCGACCAGTCCGCCGAATACGCAGCCGAAGTCCGCGGCCAGAAACGGCATCCATGCGAACATGGCGATCTGCTTCAGATCCATGTGCCGGACGCTGCTCAGGTACAGCGGTAACCAGAAGCTCAGCGTGCCCCAGGTCGGATCGGCCAGAAAGCGCGGCAGGGCGATTCCCCAGAAGTTGCGCTGCGCGAGGATCTTCAAAAGCGACGGGCGCGAACCATCGCCCTTCAGGTGCTTCTCCTGGCCGGACGAAATAAAGGCCTTCTCTCGTTCCGAAAGGGCTGGGTGTCGGTCCGGCGATTGATAGAGCAACAGCCACAACACCACCCAGACCAGCCCGAGGCTGCCGGTAATGACAAAAGCCGCCCGCCAGTTGTAAGCCAGAATGGCCCAGGCGACCAGGGGAGGAGCCAACATGGAACCCACCGAGGCTCCGATGTTATACACGCCGCCCGCCAATCCCCGCTCCTTGGCGGGAAACCAGTCCGCCGTTGCCTTCATGCCCGCCGGGTTGGCTGAACCTTCGGTGAACCCGAGCAGCCCGCGAAGCCAGGCAAATGCCTGCCAACTGCCTGCGAAGGAATGAGCCATATTCACGAGCGACCACGAGATTGCGAAAATCGCGAACCCGATCTTCAGGCCGAGCACATCCAGCACGTACCCGCAGATCGGTTGCGCCATGATCGCGCCCTGAAAGGCGCCGACAATCCACGAATACTCCCGCGTGCTGATATGCAGTTCCTTAAGCACCGTCGGGGCGGCTACCGCCAGGGTGCTTCGGGTCAGGTAGTTGATCACCGAGCCGAGCATAATCAGGCTGATCATCCACCATCGAAGTCCTCTGATCTTGATCATCGTTATTCACTCGCCCACATACGAAACTCGCAGTTTAGCAGTCCGATCAGGTACCGATTCCCTTTGGCCAGTTCCTCGTCTGCGCGGACCATGGCGATGCCAGCAGTAGGGATATCCGCGCGCAGGCCGACACGTCTCTGATCATGTTGAGTGCTTCGGTGGAGATCATTCCAGGGAACGCCGACGGCCGCAACGGTCGCCGGCGTCCTTGC
>JADGNS010000686.1 GCA_017883355.1 Candidatus Solibacter sp. | reverse complement strand
GGTCAGAGTAATAACGAAGCACGTCGGGCCACCAAAGGCGATGGTCTGTCTCACCGTTTACGCCCCACTCAGGCCCGCCAGCGGATGCCCAGGTCCAGCACTTTCTTCCCGTACTCCACGCCGCGTTCCATGTGCTCGCGCTGCTGGTAGGTGAGCGCGGCGGTCAAGGCCTCGGCGGCTTTTCCGGGCACGTCCTCGATGACCATGTGGCGCTCGTAGGGGCCGCCCTTTTTGGCCAGCGCCAGGAAGCGCGCGAAATCCGCCGCGCGCAGGTCGGCGTACTTTTTCATGAACTCCGCGTCCCACACCGGCAGAATCGCCGGCGGACGGCCGGTGATGGGTTTGATGAAAACCGCCAGCGGCGGGCAGATCTCCTTCGCCTTGGCGACGATCGCTTTGAAGTCCACCACGCCTTCGCCGAGCGGCACCCACTGCACGGCGATGCCGCCGCGCGACTCGTACACCACTGAATCGCGCAGATGCAGCATGACCGCCACCGGACCCAGCGTCTCCACGGTCTGCATGGGATCTTCCATGACGAACACGGGATTCCCGGTATCGAGATACGACCCGACGAACTCCTTCCCTGCCCCGTCGATGACCTGGCGCGTCTCCCAACAAAGCAGGTCCTTGTGATTCTCGATGGCGAACTTGACGCCGGCATCCACCGCCTGGCTGCGCACCGCGCGCAGGACCTTGATCATGGTCTCGATATGCTTGGCCGGCGGTCCGGGCGGCAGATGGTCCCGATCGCCGGCCAGCAGCATGCGCACCAGCGGCGACCCCATGCCGACGGCGCGCTTGATGCCGTCGCGCAGCAGTTTCACGGAGCGGTCGAAGTCGCCGTCATCCTTGGGCAGCACGGCGCTGCCGCCGGTTCCCAGCCACAAGCCGGCGCGCGCCGCCGCGTCTTTCACGGCTTTCCAGTGCGCCGGATCGTTGATGCCCGGGTCGATGGAGTCCTGCAGGAAAATCGCATCCAGCTTCAACGAGCTGGCATACTCGATCAACTGCAGGTCGTTCCAGCGCAGCGCGCGAATCGAGTAGGTGTTGTAGCCCAGCGGAAACCGGTCCATAAGCCCTCCTTACTTTGCCCGCAAGGTCGCGATGGCTTCCTTGCACTTCTCCAGCAGGAACACGTGCTCCGCCGCCACGCCCACAAAACGCATGCCGCGTTCGACCCACATCTTCGCCATGGCGATGCCGCGCGTCTGGATGCCCGGCACCACGCCGTGGGCGTTGCACCTTTCGATCACCTTGTCCACGGTCTGGATGAGCAGCGGATTGTCGAACTGGCCGGGAATGCCGAGCGAGATCGAGAGGTCGGCCGGCCCGATCATGACCACGTCCAGGCCTTTCAGCGAAAGCAGCTCGTCGGCGCATTCCACGGCGCGCACGGTCTCGAACTGCACCACCGAGAGCGTCTCGCGATTTTGATGCGCGATGATCTCAGGCATAGTGCGCGCTTCGTAATCCACCATGGTGGGATTGATGCCGAAGCCGCGGATTCCCAGGGGCGGAAAGCGCAGCCAACTGAGCGCCTCCTCCAGCACCTTGGGATCTTCCACGCGCGGCAGTATGATGCCCTGCGCGCCCTGATCGAGCAGGCGGGCGCACAGCGTATACTGCAACTCGCCGACGCGCACGATGGGCGTGATGCCGGCCAGCTTGCAGGCAATGATCATGTCGTGCGCGGTCTCCAGGTTGAACGACCCGTGCTCCATATCGATGAAGACATAGTCGAAGCCCGCCGCCGCGAAGGCGCGCGGAATCTCGGGAGCCCGGTACACTTGCAGCCCGCAGCCGTAAACCACCTCGCCTTTGGCGAGCCGTTCCCTGGTCGTATTAGTGCGCATGAATTCTATGCTATCTTGATTCCACAGCCTATGACTGTCCGATAATCCAGTTCGGGGTTTGGCCCGCCGCCGCGCTTGCCGCGGTCCGCAGGTGTAGTACGTGCCCCGAAGCGGCGTCCCAACGTCCACCGCAACTCCTGGAGTCACAGTCATGAACCTCGACCGTCTCGGCGCGACGCCCGAACTGCGCGCCTCTCTCGCGCCCGATCTGACACTGGCGCGCGTCACCGTTTCGCATCGCGATCTCTACCGCCTGATCGCGGATTCCGGCGATCTCGACGCCGAACCCTCTGGCGCGCTCTGGTACAACACCACCTCCCGCGCCGCCATGCCCGTGGTGGGCGATTGGGTGGCGGCGCGCGTGGTCAACGCCGAACAGGCGATCGTGGAAGCCGTCCTGCCGCGCCGCACGCTGTTCGCCCGGCGCGCGCCCGGACGGCGCGAAGACCAGCAGCCCCTCGCCGCCAACATCGATCTGGTCTTTCTCGTTTGCGGCCTGGATGGCGATTTCAACCTTCGCCGCCTGGAGCGCTACCTGACCCTGAGCGTGGAAAGCGGCGCCGACGCGGTGGTGGTGCTGAATAAGAGCGACCTCTCTGACGACGTGGCCGCGCGCCTTGCCGAAGCCGCGGCAGTCGCGGGCGCCGCGCCGGTGGTGGCGGTACACACGCGCAGCCCCGCGGGGCCAGGTCCGCTGCGCCGCTATCTCGCCGACGGGCGTACGGTGGCGCTGCTCGGTTCCTCGGGCGTAGGCAAATCGTCGCTGGTGAACTGCCTGATCGGCGCCGATTTCCTGCGCACCGCGGAGGTGCGCGAATCGGACAGCCGCGGACGCCATACCACCACGCACCGCGAACTCATTCCCTTGCCCGGCGGAGGCGCGCTGATCGACACTCCGGGCATGCGCGAACTCCAGCTTTGGGCCGGCGAGAGCGCGGTGGAGCGGGCCTTCGATGAGATCGCGAGCCTGGCCGCGGAGTGCCGATACCGCGATTGCTCGCACACCGGCGAGCAAGGGTGCGCCGTCGAGACCGCGCTGGCCGATGGGGCGCTGGCGCCAGAAAGATGGGAGAGCTACCGCAAACTGCGCGGGGAGGCGCAACGCCACGAAGCGATGGCCGATCCCTTGCTCGCTCTCGAGCGCAAGCGGAAATGGAAACGGATGCACAAAGCGGCGAGGGACATCTACAAATCTCCGAAGCACCGGTAGGGTGCGGCCAACGTCCGAGCGTCGAACGGATGCACAAGGCGGAGCCTTCCTCGAAAGTAGTTTCTCACGCGCAACATCCGCTCCGGACCCAGAGGGTACCCCGGTCGCGGCTCTGATTGGCGCCACGCACTTCGTAACCGAGCCGCGACCGGGGTACCCTCTGGGTCCGGAGCGGATGCCTCACGGGCAGCGTTGTCATCATTCGTTGAGACGCCCCCTTGGGCGTCATGAGCAACTTATGCCACACTACATCCTATGGAAATCACCTGGCTCGGTCACGGTACCTTCCAATTCCGGCTGCCCTCCGGGCAAGTCATCGTCATGGACCCCTGGACGGAGGGCAACCCTTCCTATCCGCAGGGGTACAAGATCCCGCGCGTCGATACCATTTGCATCTCGCACGGCCACTTCGACCACATCCACGACGCCGTGCCGCTGGCCGCGCGGTTCTCGCCCGAGGTGGTCGCCATCTATGAAACCGCCGCCTGGCTGGAGTCCAAGGGCGTCAAGAACACCCGCGCCATGAACAAGGGCGGGTCGCAGAAGGTGGGCGAGGTCACGGTGACCATGACGCACGCCATCCATAGTTGCGGCATCCTCGACGAAGGCAAGATCGTTTACGGGGGAGAGGCGGCGGGATACATCCTGCGCTTCGCGGACAATCGCGCGCTCTATTTCGCGGGCGATACCAACGTGTTCTCCGATATGGCGCTGATCGAGCAGCTTTACCACCCGGAACTGGTATTCCTGCCCATCGGCGACCTCTTCACCATGGGGCCGCGCGAAGCCGCCCTCGCCTGCCGGCTGCTGCGGCCGAAGAAGGTAATCCCCATGCACTTCGGTACCTTTCCGCCGCTGACGGGACGCCCCGACGACCTCCGCGAGCGCATC
>JADGNS010000685.1 GCA_017883355.1 Candidatus Solibacter sp. | reverse complement strand
CCGAAACATGCATCTGCGCCTTCAGCCGGTCGATTTCGTCCTGGATCTGCTGGCGCGACTTGTTCTTGGTACCGCGCATCAGCAGGCCGCCGGCGATGCTGGCCGTGGCTTCTTTGCCGAAGATCGACTTCTCATCGCCGTAGCGGATGGTGACCGAGGCCACCACCGTTCCGCCGCGCGTCTTGCGCGAGAGCAACGACATCTTAAGCCCACCGGGCAGGGTGCTGCGCACCACCCGCGATTCAATATTGGCGGGGCTCGGGTCGAAGGCCTCGCCGGCGGCCACCACCGCGCTGCCCTTAAAATCCTTGAGCGTTTCGGCGATGTCCGGCGTGGGCGGAATCTCGGCGCGGTCCGGGCTCTTGGTCGGTATGAAGCTGGCGACGGTGCGGTTGGATTCCTTCAGGTAGGCTTTGGCCACGCGCAGCACGTCGGCTTCGGTCACGGACTTGATGCGGTCGCGCGTGAGGAACATGAGACGCCAATCGCCCTGCGAGAAGTACTCGCTGAGATCCAGCGCCACCGCTTGCGAATCGTTCATTTCCTGTTCGATATTCTTCAGCAGGCGGGTCTTGACGCGCTCCACTTCTTCCTTGCTGGGAGGTTCGGCGGGCAACCCTTCCACCGTCTTGAGCAGAATCTGGCGGGCTTCGTCCAGCGACTGATCCAGCTTCAGGCTGGCGGAGACCATGAGGAAGCCCGGGTCGTGCAAATCTTCCATTCCCATGGAGGCCTCCACCGCCTTCTTGTTATCCACCAGGGCCTTGTAGAGGCGGCCCGATGGAGTATCGCCCAGTACGCCCGCAAGCACGTTGAGCGCGGCGTCGTCCGGGTGGGATCCGGCGGGGACATGATAGATGACCGTCAGACCCTGCGTATCGCCGACGCGCCGCAACGTGATGGAGCGTTCGCCATCCTGCGTGGGTTCCACCGTGTAGGACTTGTCGAGAGTTCGAGTGGGCCGGGGGATGGCGCCGAAGAGCGCGGCCACCTGGGCGAGCGTTTTACCCTCGTCGAACTTGCCCGCGATGGTCAGCAGCGCGTTATCGGGCTGATAGTATTTCCGGTAAAACGCAGCTAATTTGTCGATCGGCACGTTTTCGATATCCGAGCGGTTGCCGATGGGCAGTTTGCCGTAATTGTGCCAGGTGTACGCCGTTTCCAGCGCGCGCTGCATCAGCATGCGTTCGGGACTGTTCTCGCCCATTTCGAATTCGTTGCGCACCACCGTCATCTCGGTATCGAGCAGCGCCTTTTCGATCTTGCTGTTCACCATGCGGTCGGCTTCCAGTTCCAGCGCGAACTTGAGGTTCTCGTCGCTGGCATTGAGCGTCTCGAAGTAGTTGGTACGGTCCCAGGCAGTGGAGCCGTTCATCTCCGCGCCGTGATCCTTGAGTTCCTGCTTGACGTCCTTGCGCGTCTTGGTCTGCAGGAAGAGCATGTGCTCCAGCAGGTGGGCCATGCCCGTTTCGCCGTAGCCTTCCTGCCGCGAACCCACCATGTAGGTCATGTTGACGGTCACGTTGGGCTTGGAGGAATCCGGGAACAGGAGCACGTGGAGTCCGTTGGGTAGCGCGTATTCGGTGATGCCCTCGACGGCGGTGAGTTTCCGCACGCCTTGCGGCAGGGTCTGGGAGAACGCCGTGAAGACAAAGATCGCGAGAAGCGGAAGCAACGCCTTGTTACGAGTCATGAGTGTCCTTGAGGTATGGGGATTTAGACGAATTATAACAGCAGACGTTTGGATGGGGCTTACCGTAACCGGACTGGCGGAAGCCAGTCCCCTAATGTTTCCTCTGTGATCTTTGCTTTCTCCCCGTGCCCCCACCGCCGGAGCGAGCCCACCGCACTGCGTTGACTGTTTTTGGTTTTCTCTGCGCTTCCTCTGCGTTCTCTGCGCCTCTGCGTTGAAAGGGAAATTTCGCGGGGTACCCCCCCTCCTACAGGAAGCGCTTGATCCGCGCGGCGAGTTCCAGCGGGTGGAAGGGCTTGACCACGTAATCGTCCGCCCCGAGTCCGAAGCCGCGCAGAACATCGTGCTCGTTCTGCCGGGCGGTCAGCATGATGACCTTGACGGGCATCGCGGCATGGCGGATGGCGGCCAGCACTTCGAACCCGTCCATTCCCGGCATACTCACGTCGAGCACGGCGGCGTGCGGCCGCAGTTCGCAGATCAGGTTCAAGGCATCCGGACCGCTGGTGGCGGAGTGGCACTCCATGCCGAAGCTTTGCAGCGCGCCACGCACTACGGCCAGCACGTTCACATCATCGTCGGCGATGACAATCTCCGGTTTTCCAGAAAGATTTCGGCGCGCGGGTCCCGCGGACGCAGGCGCAACGCCCGCGCCGGCGGCCGGCGGAGCACTACCCCGCGTCAAAGCCAAGCTCAGGCGCATGATCGCTTCCTCGGGTTGCCAGCCATCGATCAGGAACTCGCAGGCGCGGGCCTGCACATCCAGCGGCAGCTCAAGCAGATCTTCGCGGCCGCCCACCAGCACCAGCGGGCGGGACGAAGCAAAGCCGGGCTGCAGCCACGCGATCCGCATGGTAGCCGGACGCACGTGCACCATGGCCACCCTGCAATCGCGGATGGCAGCCGACTGCGGAGGTTCGTCCGCGGAGAACAGTTGCGGCAACGCGCAGACGCGTTCCAATGCCTGGCACACCAGTTCGGCCTCCTGCTCGGCGAAGCCGATTAGCGCCACCCGCGTGCGAGTCAATTCCCGCACCAGCGAAGCCGGAATCGGGGTGTCTGCGGCTTCGTGCGGCGAGGCGAACGCTTTGGCCAGGCCGGCGAGCGCCTGGCGCAGGTCGCTGTGGGTCCAGCAGGGCGTGGTGAGGAGCGTTTCGGCGGCGCGCGCCTGTTCGGCGATTTCCATGTAGCCGAGTGCGCCGGCGGAGCCCACCCATTGATGGAACAGGCGGGTGGCCTCGCCAACCTCAAACCGCACGTTGAGGAACTCCAGGAGGCGGCGGACCCGGCGCGAGCCATCGGCCAGAAAACTGCGGCGCAGTCCATCCATCTCCGGACCGGAAAACGAAAGCGCGGTGGGCGCCATGGCCGGGTCAGGGGCGGTGTTCGGCTGACCGTCGAGGAAGGAGCGGAGCCGCTTGCCCAGCGTGCGAGTGTCAATCGGCTTGGCGATGAAGCCGTCACAGCCCGCGTCGTAAGCCAGTTGCTCGGCGCCCGCCATTACCGAAGCCGTGAGAGCCACGATCACCATCTTGCTGGTCCGGGAATCCTGGCGGAGACGCCGGGTCAAGTCCAGACCGTTCATGCCGGGCAACTGGAGATCCACCAGCAACAGGTCGGGGACCATGGTGCGCAAGGTCACCATCGCCTCTTCGGCGCTGGATGCCAGAGATACCTTGTAGAATTCGCTGCGTAGCACGGCGGCGGCCAGCTTAAGGTTAACCGGAGCGTCGTCGACGACGAGGATAGATTCACTGGCCATGAAACTAGAGAATACTCCGGGTGCCGAAGGCCAGGCAACGTTACCCAACGTTAGTAGCCGGCTGCCCGCGGCCACAGATTTCCGTACAGAAAGTTTACAGGTACTGAGGGTTCTATGCCATTTACCACTGATAACTCGACCAAAGACAGCAACAGTCCACACCATATCTGATGTCAAGTTACTAAGGTCGGTTCATGATACCTACCGCCTGCATGAGAATTAGGATGAAGGACGGAGTCAGACTGGCGGCGGTCGCTATCTTATGGTCCACCGCCGGCGCGATGCTCGCCGAGGATCGTTCAGCCAAGGCTCCCAGCAAGACTGAGACAACTGCCGCCATCTCCCAGGTGCAGGTCTTGACGCTCGCGCAATGCCTCGAGACCTCGATGCAATACAACCGCAGCCGCCCGGCGTCCCGGTTTGCCGTGGCCATGGCCGAAGCGCAACACCGCCAGGCGCGCCGCAAGGGATAGAGTATGGCTACCGAGAGCAGCAACCCGGCACGCTTGC
>JADGNS010000684.1 GCA_017883355.1 Candidatus Solibacter sp. | reverse complement strand
GTAAAGGCGCGGCCCGGCATGTAGTGAACTCGTTTCACTCGTTAAGCCCAGACGCTCCGCTCTGTCTGCGCTGCGGCGCTTGACGAGTGAAACGAGTTCACTATATGCTGAAACGCTCCGGCAGCTTCGGTCCGTTCTGGGGCTGTGGCCAGTTTCCACGCTGCCGGGCGACGCAGAGAAGAACCGAGTGCGACAGCGCCGGAAGATAAACGAGCGCGGCGTGCTGAATTCGTTTTCGAATCGTTCCCCTGCAGGCGGCATCCACGGCTCGGTGGGTTCTTTCCGGAAAAGTGGTGAGCCGGACGTCCCGTCGTAGGCGATTCGCCGGGGACCTGCGAAAGTGATCCGCATCTGCTTTCCAAAATTGACCCAGGCGGTTTGTAGCTGAATCTCGAAGGGCTGGTCACTACCTTCCAGATGGCAAAATCCGAGTAGGGGCTGCAAACGATGCGCAGGGGGATCAGTAAACGCTGGGCGACTTTCGGCGGGTAATTTCGTGAGCGGCGTGTCAACGGGAGTCATTCCGCCAGTTGCCCTGCGGCAGACGTTGGACGTAGGCTGGCCACTTTCCGAGATGCCCACATATCGTTCCCTAACATGAGGAGGTGCAGTCCTGGACGGCCTTTCCGGTTCGCATCGTCCTCCGTACTGACGAGGCATGCGCAGTGCTCCGCTACTTAATGGCGGCGAGCCAGTTCAGCATAACGGTGATCTACGGATGGTCGCTTTCGTCCTGCTGCAACGCATGCGCAACCAGGAGCCGCCCGAGGGTGATCCGTCCACAATCGGTGCCACGCCACTCACCACTCAGCACCAAGCGCCCGGGTGTCTCGCCGTCCCCCTAACGAAACGACACTTGGAGAGGGTTGGAATTCTGGCCGTCCGCAGTTATCGAAACGTCTACCGCACCACGCCCCGACAACGAACGCGGCAGGCGCACATTGACCTGGTCCAACCCAGCCCATCCGGGTGAGGCGCCAGCGAAGAGCACTTCTGCGTCGACTCCCCCCACGGCGCTGCTGACTTTACCGGCGCGGCGAATCCCGGTTCCGTACAGGATGAGGAATAGCTGATCGGTTGCGGGGCCGAAATCGATCGGCGCGACTGTGAAAGCGTGTTGAGCCGTGTCGTAGATCGCAACCGGCTCTACGCTTTGAAGGCCGTCGGCCTTCACCCTCAGCACAGAGGCGGCCGCAACGCCCTTTCCGCCCCCGTTGGCCGCGAACAGCCCCGGTGCCACCAGCGTGATCGACACCGGGCCCATCGCGACGGCCTTTTCTCCTCGCAGCACAACGACAGTCGCGCCACCGGTCGGCGTACCGGAAGGGACAAGGAAATTGACCTGGCCGGGCGAGACCATGAAGAGCGGAGCCGGACGTGACACGCCCTCCTTATCTCTGATGTTCACGCTGACGCCGGCGAGCGCGGTGGGAGGCGGAGAGGTGGCGGCCAGTGTTTCGCTTGCGAGGTCCGAGCCGTAGGTCGAAGCAATGGACTCCACCGCCGCGACGCCGACCGGGGCAGGGCTGGCAGCGGAAACAGTAGTGACACTGGAGGCCCCGCTGTCGAAGATTTCCGCCGAGGTGTAGCCTGGCGAGACAGCGTCGTGCCCGCCGGTCACGATGACTTTGCCGTTGGCCAGCAGGGTAGCTGCGTGATTTCCGCGCGCGATCGCCATGTTCGGGGCAGCAGTCCAGGTTCCAATCACGGGATCGTAAATCTCAGCGTTCCCCAGTACGGGGTTCCCCGAGGTCCCGTAGTATCCCCCGGCTACCAGGACCCTGCCATCCGCCAGTGAGGTGGCCGTGTGTGAGACCCGTGCCGTATTGGGTTTGCCGGTTTCGGTCCACTGTCCAGTGGCAGGGTCGTACAACTCGGCGGACTCGATGACGCTGCCAGACGACAGGTTGATCCCGCCGGTCACCAGCACCTTGCCGCTCGCCAGCAGGTTGGCCGTGTGGTACGCCCGAGCTCTTTGAAGGCTGCCGGTGAGTGTCCAGCTGCCTGTGGCCGGGTCATAGATCTCCGCGCTCGATCGCATTGGGCTGCTGGCGGTCAGATCGACACCACTCGCCACCAGCACCCGTCCATCCGGCAGCAGGGTGGCAGTGTGAAGGTTGCGCGTGTCGTTCATCGCGGCCGTGAGGCTCCACAATCCGGTAGCCGGATCGTAGAGTTCGGCGGTTCTGAGCCCGGCGTAGGGGTTGTTCGCGGGCCCCCCGCCGGCCACCAGCACCTTGCCGTTTCGAAGCAACATCGCGGTTGCGTTTGACCGCACACCATTCATGGTGCCAGTCGCGCTCCAGGTTTTCGTGTCGGGATCGTAGAGCCACGCACCGCTCGTGGTCGGAATGCCTCCGCCAACCAGCACCTTGCCGTTAGCAAGCCGAACGGCAAATTGATTGGAGCAAGAGGTCACCATGTCTCCCGTTGCATCCCAGGCTCCCGTCCACGGATCGTAGAGTTCCGCGCTGCCGATCCTCGAGCACGCGTAACCGGTGACGCAGCCGGACTGACCGCCGAAAACCAGCAGTTTGCCGCTTTCCAGGAGAACGGACTGATGATAATACCGGCTCTCGTGCATGGAGCCGGCCAAAATCCAAGCCGGCGACGGTTGCGCCGCGAGCTGCGCCCAACTCGCCAGACATATCAACGCAATTCGAAGTCCCTGTCTCATGCGATGCCTCCTAAATCCGTGAATCTCCGGCAGCGCCAGTCGCTGAGTGTGCGATGCGCCTTCAACTCCGCGGATCGTTCTGTCAGCTGTGGCGCCCAGGTTCTCAGCCAGCGTTTCGCCGTCGAACGCCGCCTCTGCCCATCGCGGCGTTCGAGGCGGGCCGGAACCGGTCCCGAGGAGAAGTAAAGCAAAAGGAGGGAATTGTTACAGAGCCGTGGCCGCCGGCCATTCAAAAGCAGGTCGATCCCCCCGAAGCCAGGGCGTTGCCAAGCTTGTTCACCGCCATCCGCTTCACGGAGCAGCCGGTCAATACGAGCAGCACAACAGCGGTGATGAAGGCTTTCATCAGGCGCCACCTATTGCAGCCGTACCTTCACCACAACGCCTGCGTGATCCGAAGCCCAGGGAGCCGCCGTACCAGTCCGCACCGCCGAGAGCACGTTGGGATCCCGGCCGAACCAGAGTGAAATCGCGCCACCGGTGAAGATCATGTCGATTCGCTCATCGGGGTTCGTTGGACCGCTTGCCTGGTCCTCCCCGAACAGCGGCCAGGTGTACCCCGGATCGCCAATATTTGCCCACTGCCAACTGTCTGGAAAGCCGGCCAGGACGATCTTCCGCACAGTGCCGGTGTGTTCCGGTCCCGGTTCCGCGTTGGCGTTGAAATCGCCAGCTAGGATAACCGGCATTCCCGGCGAAGCCAGCGCTGCCAGCAGCTCGTCCACTTGCGCCGTTTGAATCTGGTCGCCCTGCGGAACGCCGGTGCTCTCAAGATGGGTGTTCACGAAACGTACCTTCGATTTGAAGACCTCCACGTCCAATGACATCCAACCGGCGGGTTCGACGAATTCACCGAGCAGCGGGCTGCCGAATTGAAAGATCGTACGGTAGCGGTGGGTCTGCACATTGGATATGTCGAATTGAGACTGGGGCAAATCGATGCGCGCCAGGATCACATTGCGATCCGTCATCCTCAAGTCCAGCCCTTCAGTGGGTACTGGCGCTTCGGCGTCCAGCAGCGACTGGACGGCGACGATGCCATAGTGCAGCTTTCTCTTGGCCAATTCCGCCATCAGCAGATCCAGTTGATCGTACAGAACCTCCGTGGCAGGCGGCTGTAACAGCGGACCGGTCCGCCAGAGCGTAACTTCCTGGAGCGCGATCAAATCCGGCTTGTGAGTGGCAATCTCATCTGCTAAGCGAGAGGCTCGCGCCGGAATGTCGCTGGCCTTGACTTCCGCCAGGGTTGCGGCCGTGCCAGCCAGAAGGGACGCTTGGTCGGTCGCTGCCA
>JADGNS010000683.1 GCA_017883355.1 Candidatus Solibacter sp. | reverse complement strand
TGGCGCGTGGCGTCTGTGGCGCGAAGCTGCGGGTCCAACACGTTCTTCACGCGGTTATCGGCGCCGGCCTGGAAATGGCAACTGGCGCACGCGAGGCCGTCGCTGCCGGCCTGCTGGTCCCAGAAAAAGGCCTTGCCCAGCACCTTGGCGGCCTGTATGTCGACCACGAACTCGGAAAGGTTCGTCGGCAGGGGAACCGGAATCTGGTTCAACGCTCCAGGCGGTGGCGGCGGGTCATTGGGAAACACCCCGGATTGGGCGCGCCCAACGTGGGCCGTCATCGCAAATAGCGCGGCGGCAACCGCCGCGAGTCTCATAGTTTTTGTCGTCTGTAACATTGTGTTTCGCTGACCTCCCTAGAAGTCTTATTGAGGATATAGTAACTTTGTGAGTTTTCTGAACGAGTAAAGACCCGAATCTGACTCGTAAGGTCACTGAACGAACTTTCCAGAGACCCTGAAGTTATTGGCTTGGAACACAAAGAGATAGGGGCTATTTGAGGCGCCTGGGTCGCCAAACGGGCGCGAAAGGCCGGTACGGCCGGTACCCTTACGTAAATTATTTGTAAGTGTGTGTGCGCGCCGCCCAGCGGCCCGCGGACGCGAGCGCAACTTTCCCCTCAGCAGCTTACAAGGAGCGCGCCAGACTTATTGCACCGCGATGGTGAGGCCGTTCTGGCTGCTGGCGCTTCCCACCTGGAGCGTCACGGAGACATTGCCTGACGCAAGGCCGAGGGGGAGGCGGAAGCTGACTTGTAACAAGCCCGCCACTTCACCCGGCGCCGCTCCCTGGTACAGGACTTCGGTCACGGCCTTGCCGCCGACAGTTAAAGATACCGGCAGTCGCGGCGAGGGCAGGGTTAGGCTAGCGACCTGACCATCCACGCCCGACGGGATGGTCTGTCCCTCGCCGGTGCCAAAAAGCGACACGACGGATCCTTGTGCGGCCGGATTGGAGAACGAGTTCATGGTCTGGTCCTGGTTCAGAATCACACTCTGACCCTGGCCCGAACCATCGGCGGAGTATATCCCCGGTGCGGAATCGGATACTTGCAGGCTCAACGGGGCGGTAGTGGCGCCCTGATATTCCACTACTACCGAAACACTCGGGCGGCCATCCACCGCGTACGGCACGATGGCGCTCGACCGCGCCGCGGCAACGTAGACCAGCGGCGCCGGGATGCCATCAAAGAGGACCCGCACGCCGGCGAGCTGCGTCGCCAGGTGGCCGTTGGAATCCGGGGTTGACGTCACGGTGCCAGCCGGCCCCATTCCGCTACCTATTAGAGTGACAATTTCGCCCGGCGACACCGCTCCCGCGGAGCCGCTGGCGGCGTTCGTCACCGTCTGCACAGAGAACGCCCCAGCCGCTGGAGCCGCAACGTAGAGCGCGCGCGAGCCGCCGGCGCGGATTCCCGTGTAGACCACTGCCTGCCCTTGCACCGCGCCAGCGCCCAACGGATCCAGGGCCTGCAGCGCCACGCCATCCACCACGTCCCCGGTGCCCGCAATTTTCGCGATCGCGCCACCGCCCGCCAGAAACAGCCCGGCCTTCGTTCCGGTGGCGTCGCGGGCGTAGAATACCACGTTGCCCGCATCCACCGCATAGAGGAAATTGCCAGAGTAAGCGACGGTCCCGAACTCCGGTAAGGGTGTAGTAACATCCACAATCGAACTTAGTGCGCCACCCGGGGATGTCGCGCCTGTCTTAGAGGAGAATATGCCGCCGAAGCCGGTTGCCGATTCCACCGCGCGGAACACCAGCGTGGTGCCATCCATACGGCCGTAATCGAACTGGGTCTGCATATGTGTACCCGGGTTGCCGGGCAACTGCTGGTCGGAATTCGCCGCGGCGGGCGTTGGGCCGGCGCAGGTCGCGCTGCTGGCGCGGCTCAAGGGGTTCGTGTAGAGCGCGCTGAATCCGGCGTTGTAGTCAAACGTGGTTTGGCCCAGGAACGAAAGATTGCCATTGCTGATGGAGGGCTTCGAATAGGTCAGAACGGGGAACAGGTTGCAGGTGTTGGAATTGACGGGCGTGTTCGAGTCGGCAACGCGCGCCAGGGAAGAACCATCGGTCTTGACGGAGTAGATCCCGTTGATGCCCGCGCCGGAGGCGGTGAATACGGCCGTCGATCCATCGTGGTGGAAACCGGCGTGCCCGAAGCTCGTAAAGGATACCGATGCGCCCGGGATGGCGGTCTTGCTATCTGCGAGGCGGACCACTGCGCCTCCCGCCGCCGGCACCGCGTACAAGCCGGGCCTGGAATTGGAGTCGAATCCGAGGAACAGAACCGTGCCGTTTTTGACGATCGCCCCGGAGTCGAAATAGCTGAAGGTGCCGCTGCCACCCGGGACCGCCGTGCCGGTGTCCACAAGTTTCCGAAGCTGCCCGCTGGCCCGGTCCGCGGCCCAGATGGAATCCGGCGCCGGGCAACCCGCGCACTGGGCGCCTTGATTGAAGACTACAGTAGAGCGATCGATCGCCGGCGCCACGGGATAAAATTTGCCGCCGCCATCGGGGCGCTGCATCGTGGAGTCGACCAGGGAAGCCACCGCAAAACCTTGGGCGGCGGCTGCTCGAAGGCCAGCCGAATAAGCCGTCAGGACAAGTCCCGCATGAATGATTCCAACAACGAAGCAATATCTCTTCAGAAACATCGGTTCTCTCTGGTCGTCACGGATGTAAACTCCGGCGCACGGATCGCATTCCGTTCTTTGCCTACGTTATGACTGTAAACAAGAAGCGGGAGTTTGTCGTACGGGTGATTTACTCAAACCGCACCGGAAGATCCCGGAGTGACAGGTGCCGCCAAAGAACGCTCCTTACGGTCGCGGCTCCGATCGGAGCCAGGACCGTACGGGAGTGGTTACCCCATCCAGGTACTGCCGGCTCCGGCCACTGCTGCGTCGTCCGCGGACGTTTCCGGCGAGAGAAGGGCGGGCAATCGAAAACGGAAGCTGGCTCCGCGCGCGGGAGCTTCCACCCACATGTCGCCACCGTGATCCAGCACCGTCTGCCGCGCCAGCGCCAGGCCAAGGCCAAGGCCGTTCTTCTTTCCGGCGGTGACAAAAGGCTGGAACAGATTAGCCCGGATTTGCGGCGCAATTCCCGGCCCGTCATCGGACACTTCCACCAGCGCGGCATCTCCGTCGATGCGGGCGGAGATCCGGATCTTCCCTCCCCCGGGCATCGCTTCCATGGCGTTGGACACCAGATTGGTGAACACCCGCTCGATGCGATTCCGCTCCAGGTATAGTTCAATATCGCCAGGGATTTCCAGCGACACCCTGACGTCCTGCGCTTCCGCCGCCTCGCGCACGGATTCAATCGCGGCCGAAGCCACTTCGCGCAGCCGGGCGATTTCCGGACTCGCGGTCTTGCCGCGAGAAACGTGCAGCAGATCCTGCAATAGCCCCTGCATTCGCCTGGAGGCGCGATAGATATTTCCGGCGAGGCGCTTCATCTGCGGCTCCGAAAGATCGTTGTCCACAAGCATCTCCGCGCCGCCATAAATCGCAGCCAGCGGATTCCGCAGATCGTGCACGATGGAACTGGACAGCCGTCCAATCGTGGAGATCCGCTCCTGCCGGACTAACTCGGCGCGCGCCTGTTGGATGGAGGTACACATCGTGTTGAACGTGCGGGCCAACCTCCCTAATTCATCCTCCCGATTCGTCTTCACGCGATAGTCGTAGTTTTGCAGGGAGACTTCGCTTACGGCGCGGTCCAATTCCTTCACCGGCTCGAGGAACTTGCGCGCCACCAGGAAGGTCATGGCCAGCCCCGCGGCAACGGCGAGCAGCCACACCAGGATGAGGTGGCTCCGCAGGCTCGCCAGCCGGCTCTGCACGCTATCGAAAGATCGCAGGATCCACAGTTGGCCCAGCGGCTTCCCTTCGATATCCAACAGCAACGTCTTCAAAGGCACATACTCGATCGTGCCGTCGCTGACACGGTCCAGGCCGGTG